>CBDUAX010000395.1:0-4909 GCA_965365235.1 uncultured bacterium | reverse complement strand
GAACTGACCGGCCTCGACCCGGAGGGCGCAGCCGATCCCGCCTCATCATCGGACGATGCCCTGAATCGAAGCCGTTTTTTGGCCAGCATGGGACACACTCTCCGAGGCCCCCTCAACGCCATCCTGGGTTTTGCAGATGTCCTCCTCTATGGGTCAGCGGGTTCCCTGACGGAGAAGCAGAAACAGTATGTGGAGCGGATGGTGGAGGCAGGTGAACGCCAGTTGGAGATTATCGACAACCTGGTGGAGCTCTCTCGCATCCATGCCGGAGAATCCTTGGGGACGCCAGTGGTGACCGATCCCCTTCGGGTCCTGGGAAACGCTTTTGGGAAGATGGGGCCGAAGGCGGCGGGGCGTGGTGTCACTCTTCTGATGGACGCCGATGCCGAAGTCGGTGATGTGTTGGTGGACCCCGACGGAATCGAGCGGGCGGTCGGCAACCTGCTCAGCAACGCGATTCGGCATCTCGATGAGGGAGGGGTGGTCCGGGTCGCTGTCTCGAAGGAAGTCCCTCCCACAGATGCAGATGGGCCGAAGTCCGGACTGTTGAAGATCTGCGTGGCCGACTCGGGCCCGGGCATCCCAGAAGAGGACCAGAGTTTCCTTTTCCAGGACCTGGATCAGGGAGACGCTTTCGAGGTACGCCGAAAACAGCGGAATGGGACGGGGCTTCCGTTGGCCAGACGATTGATCGAGCGGCACGGTGGCAAGATCTGGGTGGAGAGTTCAGGAAGAAAGGGAGAGGGGAGTCGGTTCTTCATCACACTGCCGCTCCTTGAGGCAGGGACCTCTCCCTCCGGTGGCGACGGGTCGGAGGCACCACACCCGAGCACCGAGGATCTAGGATGATGACAGCGACGGATGGTGGGGCCCAAGGGCCCCTTGTCATGGTTGTCGATGACGAGCCCAGAGATCGAGACCTCCTGAGAGAGGTCCTCGAGGCCGATGGCTACCGGGTAGTGGAATGTGAAGACGGTCGGGATGCTTTGGCCCGGATCCCTGGCGAGCCCCCCGACGTACTCCTGCTGGACGTGATGATCCCTGGCCTGAACGGAGTCGAAGTGTGCCGGCGACTGTCGGAAGATCCGAAAACCAGGGCCATCCCGGTGCTCCTTGTCACATCCCAGCGGGATCGTGAAGACCGGCTGGAGGGCATGTCGGCGGGGGCACGGGATTTTATCACCAAGCCGGTAGACCTGGCGGATCTGAGGGTCCGGGTAAGAAATGCGGCCCTGATGAAGACCCTCTACGATGAGAGCGAGGACCGATATCGTCGCATCGTTGAGCTGGAGGGCCTCCGGGACAGTCTGGTCCATATGGTCATCCATGACCTGAAGTCGCCCCTCACCCTGATTCAGGGGAACCTGGGCCTGCTGGACATGATCGTCGGTGACACCCTGGAACCCGATGCGCGAGAGGCGATGGACGCGTGCTCCGAAGGGGCCGACCAGATGAAGAGAATGGTCAACTCCCTTCTGGACCTCAGCAAGCTCGAATCAGGGGCGTTGGAGCTGGAGTGCAGGGAAACCCACCTCATGAATGTGATGCGGAAGGCTCGAGCATCTCTGGGAAAAACCGCAGCTCTTCGGGTCCAGCTTCGGGACCCCCAGGAACCGGATCGCGACGCCACGATCTGCGACCCGAACCTGGTGGAGAGGGTGGCCGTCAACCTTATCTGCAACGCGTTGGAGTACACTCCCCAGGATGAGCCGGTGGTGGTGGCAGTCGTGCCGAAGCCAGACGGCGTCCGTATCTCGGTGGAGGACCAGGGGCCTGGAATTCCGGAAGCGTACCGGGAGAAGATCTTCGACAAGTTCTTTCAGTTGGAAGGAAGCCGGGAAGTCAGAAAAGACTCCACCGGCCTGGGCCTGGCCTTCTGCAAACTCGCCGTGGAGGCCCATGGGGGACGGATCGGAGTCTCTCCCAGCAAGACCGGTGGTTCTCTATTCTGGTTCGACCTCCCGAGCAGGCCTCACGCGTGGTGATTGGGGATCGGCGTCGAGAGCGCTAGCTCGTCAGGACCTGCTTTACCTTGGCCCGGGCTTGCTTCGGGGAGAAAAGCTTCTGGAGGAAAGCGACCTCCTCCTCAGCACCGACGGCCAGATGCCACGTCGGGATGGGGGATCTCGGAGAGGGATTGGGTTTTCGATCATACGCTCTGAGGTCTGAGTCTCTGGCCTGAATCCAACCTACATCTTCCCATCCCTTGCCAAAACCGGCGAAAACAGGGAATCATTGTGGCTTGGCGGGGGATCGATGCCGGGTTGATACCGGCCGCGGCAGACCGGTTCAGCCACCGGCCCCGCAGTATCCCCAAAGCTCGCTGCACCCCCGACGATCCGGCGACCGCCCCCCAAAACCTTCGAGTGGGTCGTGGGTATTCGGGGGGACCGAAGGGATTAGGCCGGATGATGGATGGCCCTCGACAAAAAGACGACTTGTGCTGACCTGGAAAGAACTCAAAGAACGGCGACTTGTTCAGATCGTAGCCTCCTACGCTGTAGGCGGTTGGGTCGTACTGAGCATCTTCGGGGAGGTAATCGATCGGGGAGTCCTCCCTGAGATCCTCTATCGCGTCCTTCTGGTCCTCTACTTTGGAGGCCTGGTGGCGGCGGCGGTGGTGGGTTGGTTCCACGGAGAAAAAGGTCACCAGAAGGTCACTCGCCCAGAGGTGGTCCTGCTCTCGGTAGTTGGGCTGCTTACCCTGGGAGGGACGGTTCAGACCGTCAGAAGCCACCTGGCCCGAGAAGCCCGGATGGCCGCCGGCGAAGCCTCTGGAATTCCCCTCGACCACCTGGCAGTCCTCTACTTTCAGGACCGGACGCGGGGGGAGGACCTGTCATACCTCTCTGACGCCATTACCGAATCCCTCATCGACCGCCTTTCCGAGTCATCCACCCTCCGGGTCTTGTCGAAGAACGCCTCGGAGCTTTATCGCGATTCGGACCTCCCCCTGGATTCCATCGCTGCGACGCTTCAGGTGGGCACGCTGGTGGACGGTACTCTGGAGCGAAGGGGGGACGAGATCCGGGTGACGGTTTCTCTCGTCGACGGTGTCAGCGGAGCCGAGATCCAACAAAAGACCATCCAAAACCCGGCGGAGGATCTCTTTGCCCTCCAGGATGAGGTCGTGGCAGAATCGGCCCTCCTTCTGGGCCAGTGGTTGGCGGAGGAAGTGGATTTGAGGGAGGCCCGGAGCGGAACGGAGAGCGTCGCCGCCTGGACCCTCTTCCAACGGGGTGAGAAGCGGAGGAGCTCAGGAGCCAGGGCCTTCGATCGGGGTGACGACGAGGAGTTCACCCGGGAGTACCGGGCGGCCGACTCCCTGTTTGCGGAGGCGGAGAGAGCCGACCCGGAATGGGCTCCCCCTCTGGTTCAGCGGGGGCTTCTCTCCGACCTTCTGGCGCAGGCCTCCTCCCGTACCGACCCGGGCCAGGCCATCAGTTGGTTAAACGCCGGCACCCAGTATGTGGATCGGGCCCTTTTGTTGGATGACCGGAGCCCTGAAGCCCATATGGTTCGGGGGCAACTCTCCTACATCCGATGGCGGGAAGGTCTGGTGGCGGACCCTAGAGAATCGGAGAGGGCCTTCGAGCAGGCGCTCTCTGATCTCGAAGAGGCCAGATCTCTGGATCCCTCACAGGCTGAGGCTTGGAGTATCCTGAGCCTTCTCTATTCCGAGCAGGCCGACAACACCGAGGCCAAGATCGCTGCCCAGCGGGCCTACGAAGCCGACCAGTTCCTCCAATCAGCGGATGAGGTGATCTTCCGGCTGTACGCCACTTCCTACGACCTGGAACAGTTCAGGGAGGCGGATCAGTGGTGTACGGAGGGGAAAGAACGGTTCCCCAACCATATTCTTTTCCGGGAGTGTTCACTCTGGCTCTCCGCCGCCCCATCCCTCCAGGCTCCCACGGTGACTCCCGAGGACTCGTGGGCGATGCTGGAAGCCTATCTGGATGTGGCCCCGCCGGGTCTCGAGGAAGTCCTCATGTACAAGGGCCAGCTCCTTGTTGCCGGGGCTCTGGGCAAGGCAGAGTTTCCGGATAGCGCCGAGGCCGTCTTGAGTCGGTCGAGAGCCCCTCGAGATCTGGATCCCGAGATGGAGTTGTTGGGCCTGGAGGCTCTTGTACGGCTTCACCTGGGGCAAGAAGAGGAGGCGTTGGACCTCCTCAAGACCTATCTGACCACGAATCCACATCATCGGGAGGGGTGGCAGTGGACGGCTCACTGGTGGTGGCGGCCCCTTCAACAGAATCCGGAGTTTCGGACCCTCGTGGGGGGATGATGCTGGGTGGTAGAGTTGTTCCTTTCGGGACGTTCCGGTGACCGTAGGGGCAATGGCGGCAGCCACTTCCACAGCAGTCACCCCGGCGCTCCAGGGCCAGGGCCGTGAACGTCCTGTATCCCGTCTCGGGATCGACGTAGGAAAGCTCCCCCGCCTCGCAGGCCAGATCATGAAGGTCGTCGTAGGTCATAGGGGACCTGAAACGCCCCTTCTTCCTGGAAGTTCCCCTCTTGGGGGCGACCGGAGAGCTTGACGGGGGATAGGAGAAACAGGAAGATCATCCAGCGATGACCAGTCCTGGAATCCATGGAGCTCCGATGGGCCCCTCCGCTCCCAACCTCCTTCCTCCTTCCACACCCGAGGCCGGACCTTTCCGACGGGGGTTCGAGGTTCTCTTTTCTCTGACCCTCCTTCTGGTGGGGCCCCTCTCCTGCGACTCCTCGGCGCCGGCCGGCCCGGAGGAAACGGGGGATGTCACCCTTACCGTGCTCTATACCAACGACGAGCACGGTTGGATCGAGGAGGGCACCGAGACCGATGGTGCCGCGAAGCTCTTGGGCCTCTGGAGGGCATCGGAAGGATATGAGGAAGGGGGGCCTTTCCTTATCGTGAGCGGCGGGG
>CBDUAX010000394.1:0-4920 GCA_965365235.1 uncultured bacterium | reverse complement strand
CTCTTTCCCTACACGACGCTCTTCCGATCTTGTCCGGTCTCGAACCTGCTCTTCCACCGCGGGGAAACCGGGAAAGAGCCCGTCCAACCCATTGGCCCCAGTCCCGCGAAGATACAGGCCCGGGTATGACTGCAGATCGGACTCGGTAATCAAAACCTTCGGTAGATCCTCGAAGGCAACGAGGAGGGGCACACTCCCCATGGTATCTGGTGGGATCTCCGAGAGGCTCAGCCTTTGATAGGTCCGTTCCTGATGGGTGAGGAATCCATCCTCGGTGGGGATCCAAACCGTTGGGTTGCCTGGGAACCGAGGCTGAAAGTGTTCGTCCTGGACCCAGATTTCTTCGGCTCGACCGAAGCGGAACCGGTACGCCACGCCCTCGTCGTATGCCCGTAGGTCGAGACCCCACCCCCCCTGAAAGGTCAGGGAAAGTTCGTTGAAGCGGTCCCGGATCTCCACTCGTTTCTCTGGAATGAACGGCCGAAGGATCTCGTCCTGAGTCCGGCGGGTGGTGCTCCTCACCTGTCCCTCGCTGGAGGGGACCGATCCGGATGAAAGGGAGAGTTGGATTCTAGAGTCCAAAAGTAGGGGTTCACCCCGCCAACTCAGCTGGAGACTGGGTTCCGGGTTGGCAGAAAAGCTGAACACCAGGTCCCCATCAGGGGAGGCGACAAAATAATCCGTCTGTGAAGCGGCAGGGGCGGGGGAAGACGCCACGGCGAGGCCAAGGCTCGCGAGAAAGAGGAACGGCTTCATTGGTCGCATTCCTAGGGCTGGTTGAGGGTTGTGGCTCTGGGCAATAGAAGGGGGAAGAGGGGAGGGCGCGAGGGGGGCTCTCCGTCAGGGCAGTCGCTCTCACATACGGGTTCCAAAGGCGGGAACCCACTGAAGCTCCTCGAACGGCCAGGAACGAGACTCAGGTCGAAATCCGGAACAGGAAGAACGCCATCCAAATGACCAGGCAGAGTTCCAGGGCCCTGGCACCGGTCACGAAGAGGATCAAACCGGACCCTTCCCATCCTCCGCCCTCTGATCCCTCGAGTACGGAATCCGCCAATCCGTACAAGCACCCGAGAAAGAACCGGACTCCAAGCAGTCCCCCGGCGAAAACGAAGGCCCATCGGCCCGCCAGAGCCAACTTTGGGGCCACCGCCCCAATCGCCAGGATGACCCCGAAGGCGGCGGCAAAGAGGATCAGGTTCCGGGCCACATCCACCACCACCTCCCGGATGACCTGGTCTCCGGGGACCCCTCGGATCGATCGCCATCTCATGGAGTTCCTCCCGTCAACCCTGGCGCTCCAGACCAGAACACTGGACCGAGCCCCAGAAAGGGCAGAACAAATCTTGGCGGGGATGAACAAGAGGAGATTAGGTGTTTTATTGCCTCCGCGCATCCTTACGGGGCGAAGGTCAGCGCCTCGACTCCACCTAGGCCGGTCCGAAGAGTGGGAAAGCCCACGCCTACTCTCGAGCGAGCCGCTTGGCACGCCTGGCAAGGAGAGGGCAGAGAGCCTTTTCGAAGACCGGTATCAACGGAGCCTTCAAAGGCCCAAGGAAACGCCGGAGCCTCGGGTAGGGCTTCGGACCGGGTTCGGTTGTGGCCCCCCGAGAACTGAGCTCTCGTTGAGCCTTGGCAAGGAGATCTTCGGCAACATTGACCCGGGTCGGCCGATGGACCCGGGGTTCGCACAGGACCTCCTGCCAGGCTGCGGAGTAGGCGGCCTCAAAAACCCTCTTTCGGGGTTCTCTTAGCAGTCTGATCTCTTCCGGCATTGCCGGGGCATTCAGGGGCCGCCGGAGCGTGGGAAGGGTGTTGATCTCCCAGGTCTGGACCCTGTCCCCCTTCAACGAGTAGTCGATTCGGCCGAATTCGGTATTGGAGAGGGAAAAAATGCGGGAGACCTGGTCATTGTGGGGGTTCTCTTCCACAAAACGGAGCTCCTCATCAACGCTGGCCTTGGTTCTTGAACCCCGACGCAGGATCCAGTCCGGCCCGACGTCGAGTGAAACGGGGATGACACGGCTTCCGACAACATATGCCGAATATTTCCGGTAAACCCCATCCTGGTCAGAGGTGTCCAAAAACTCCACGACAAGGAGTTCCTCAAGGGGGAATCCGTCGATGATCCCCCTCCCGATGGCCCGATCCACGGCCTCCTTGGAATCCAGGAGAGGAGACATATACCCGTCGCGTTCACGGGTCCGAACAAACACCGGGAAGCGAGCACCCGAGATATCCTCGCGGGCCTGGAAGACCCGAAAATCATTTAGCCCGTTGGCTTGGAGAGCCCTGAGGAGTTCGAACCGACGAAGCGTCTTTCTGGGATCGTTCAGGGGTTTTCGGCCGGTCTGGTGCCAGATCTGATCGTGGAGCACTCCGAACATCGATACTGCGGAGGGCCCCAATCGATTCAAGCCTGTGAACACAAAGAGCCCTGGAGGAAGCTCGGTGAATCCGGGCAGATCCTCATACCCCAGGCAATCTCCATCTCCTTCGAGCCCGGCTCGCTCCAGGTAGTCCCGGGCATAGGGGATGGAGTCTCGGGGTGTGAGGAGATAGATCATCCAAGGCTTCCCGGGGGAGCTCAGTCGTCCCCAGACCCAACAGTCAGCTTCTGCTCATGGCGGCCCGCCTGGCCTTCCGGACCGTCCAGCGGTCTTTCTTCTCTCGCCGGAATCCGGATCTTCCTCGACAGAAGGGTGGCAGCGGCCATGTCACCCGTCACGTTCAGAACCGTCGCACAGGCATCATAGACCGGTGACTGTTTAACAGCCTCCAGCATAAGGTACCCCTCGATGGGAATCCCCACCGCAAGGTAGAGAGGAAGACGTGTGAACCCTCCCGAACCCCGCGGGATGCCCACCGAAGTAAAGCCGAGCAGAATCGAAGCGATCAGGAAAGAGGTGATCTCGGCCTTGGTCAGGGCCACTCCAAACAGATGAGCGAGGAACAACACCTTTACTGTAGGGGATACCGCCTGGTTCATTTTGAAGGTGGACACGCAGAGTGGGAGAACAAACCCGGTGGACTCTCCTGGGAGGTCCAGTTCCTTTCTCCCCCCCTCGACCAAAGCAGGCAGAGACGCGAGAGAGGACTGAGTGGTTCCTGCAACGATCTGGGCAGGAAGAGCAGCTCGTGAAAACCGCCGCATAGAAGTCCTTCCGAACACGGCGGCGAGAGGATAGAGGCCGATGGTGGCCAAGAGGAGAAGCCCGCAAACCAGGATGTAGAAAACGACCACCAGCCCAAGAACACCAAGACCAGCCCCAAGCGTGAGGGAAAGCATGATGGAAAACACCCCCAGGGGAGTGCCCCATACAATCCAGCTGACCAGGATCAGCGTGGCATCAGCGAAGGAGCGGAAGACCCGGGCCAGAGGGTCTCTCTGCTCCTCGGGAAGGCGTCCAACAGCCACCCCGATCAAAACGGTAAATATCAGGATCTGAAGGATATCGCCGTTGACGGCGGCTTCCAGGGGATTCCTCGGGACCAGCCCCACCAACCACTCAGAGAAACTCACCCCTCCAGAGGCTGCAGCCTCCCCCAAACCCACAGGGATAACCTGGCCCTGGAGGGACGCCAGCAGGTTCGGTGGGACCGGGACAAGGGTTAGGGCCTGACTACAGATCAGAACGGTCAGGATGCCGGCGCCCACCAACAAGAATAGGAAAAGGATCAGGGCGCGGCTTCCCAATCCTCCGAGGGTGGTTGGCCCGGATGGCCTCACCATAGCGGCAAGGATTTGAGCCACGACGAGTGGAACCACCGTCATCTGGAGGGCATTCATCCAGATTGCGCCCAGGGGAGACACGGCGATGGAGAGGAGTTCCACACTTTCGAGATCGGCCACCCGCCCCAAAACCCCGAGGAGGGATCCCAGGCCTAGGGCCAGCAAGGACCAACCGGCTAAGGAAGGATGGAATCGGGCGTTGGGGGTCATACGGGGGACACTTGTTTGATGAACCTCGTTCTAGGCCTTAGAAGGGTGTCGGCGACAAGGGTTGGGGTACTTCCGGGTGGCTGATCGAGCAGGGGTGGGGTTGAGAACCCAGAGCAAGCAATAGCCGCCGACATGCCCCCTGCACTCCTAAGGATAGCAACGGAAGGGAGTCAAAGCCAAGGGCCTTGATGGGACGAGGCACCTGGTCTCGGATGTTGGCCTGCGAAGGGGTCTTCGATCTAATGTGGGGCCGGGCTCAGTCCGCCAGCCAGGTGCCAAGGGCCGTGGCCTCAACCCGTCGGACAGAGGTCCTGCGGTTGAGTCGATTGGGAGGGTGTCTCAGGTCGCTCCACCTCGAACTCCCGGCTATCCAGCTGTTTCCGGGCTGTTAGCGGCGGCCCAAAATTGCACAGATGTGGCGGACGAAAATGGCACACTCAACGACCTCGTGGCTGCGGGGTGTTGGGTGTAGGGAGAAGGATCTAAGCGCCTTCGCAGCCGATCGTTCAACTTGGCGTCTCCTCATTCTTGATGGAGACGCGATGATCGGGTGGAAGAAGCGCGTGTTGCTTAGACATTATCTCGAACAGGGCATGACCATTACCGCGGTGGCTGAGATGCTTGGCGTCGGCCGCCGAACCGTTCACCGCTGGATCCAAAACGGGCAACTGGACCGGGACCTGAGTCCCGAGACCGTCCACTACGGCCCACGACCTCCCGTTCCCCGTAAGATCGACCCCTACAAGGGCATCATCCTGGCCCGGCTCGATACGTATCCCGAACTCTCGGCCGTGCGACTCTTCCAGGAGATTGAGGCTGCTGGCTATCCCGGTGGCTACACCCAGGTGAAAGAGTATGTCAGGACGATCCGGCCCAAGCCTCCTGAGGAGCCCCTCATCCGCTTCGAGACCCCGCCGGGCCGCCAAGGGCAGGTGGACTTCGCCGACTTCCGTCTGCCCTGGGGCAAGCGGTATGCA
>CBDUAX010000393.1:0-4928 GCA_965365235.1 uncultured bacterium | reverse complement strand
GGCGTGTTCCTGGGCGGCGGTGGTTCCCGGTGCCCCCAGACCCAGGACCCCCGCCAGGAAACTCAGAAAAAAGAGTCGTCGCATGGTGGCTCCTTGTTTCGATGATGAGGAATACCCAAGTCTACCAGGCCTGGTACCTCCCGTCCAATCTCGGTCGCTCTACCTCGAGACGATATCCACCATCCCGGCCTCCTCCATGGCTCGGAGGTAGGCAGCCACGTCCTCCAGTGCGATGTCTGGGGAGTCCGGTGTAACCACATAAGCGAATTTCCATTCGTGGGTCGAGGTCGTGACGTTCCCATACTCGGCTCGGACCAGCCGCCAGATTTCGGCCACACTCCGCTCACCGTCAACGAACCACTGGATCTCGGTGGTGGCCAGGCGTGGAAACCGGAGTCCTGCGGGGAGCAGACTTCCCAGCCGTCCTGAAGCCTCCTGGAAATCAGGCGTGTAGTAGTTGTGGGTCTGGACCGGGACCAACCTTTCGTACGTTCCTGTCCCCGAGCCGTCACGGGGTTGGGTCGGCCCAACTCCCAACTCCGCGCAGCGTGCCCGATATGCAGCTTCCAGCCGAGAATAGTTGAGGTCCCGGACCTCCTCCAGGTTCTCATTGAGGGATTCGATGAGGCCCAGGACCGGGGAGCTGTCATCCAGGTCCGTGACCGAAGCGACTCCTCCACTGGCCCTCCGAAAAGCCCCATACACCTTGTTCCGAGCCGCATCGCGGCGTTCGTGGACTTCTTCCGGTCCCACATCCAAGAGCCGGGTGGCCTGTCGAGTAACCTCCGCCATCCACTTCTCACCGTTGGCTGCAGCCTCCCAGGCCAGGTCCATCGCCTCCTGGGCACCAGCGGTGGCCAGGTAATAGAAAGACGCTGCCCCCATGAAACCGGACCGTTTCATCTCCGTGGGATCGGTCCGCTCAGGGGTGTCGCCGCTGGAATGATAGAAGTTGTCGGGCCAGTGGTTGAACTGCATGGCGGGGATGCCGGCAGAAAGGAAGACGATATGGTCACTGGCGCTGATGAAGGGGACCAGTCGGTAGTTGAACGGCGAGTTGTTCCCGGTCTGGGTCCGGATTTCCGTCTGGTCGGTAAACCTGAGGAGGTCCGCCATCAGATCGTTCAGATAGCTGGGTCTGGAGTCAGGCGTCATTTTCATCCTGAGATACGAGTCGGTCTCCTCCAGGTCCTCCCCTGGCATATCGTAGTTCATGGCCGCGATGATCCGGTCCTCGAGTTCCGGGTTCGCGTACATGAAGGCTCGGGACCCGGAGATCTCAGGCACCCAGAGAAAGCGAATGGTCCGGCGAGGTGGGTCCAACTCCCCTCGACGTATGAGCTCCGCCAGCGTCCGGCCGATTTCCAGGGTCACCGCTACCCCGGTGTTGTTGTCGCTGGCCCCGGGCGTCGGGGGGCGCTCGAAGGCGTGAGCCACGATCATAAGCTCACCGGCTGAGGGATCGGTCCCCGGGATGGCTGCGGAGATGACGTTCATGGGGATGGTTTCGGTCCGGGCACGGACCCTTGCTTTCAGGACCACTCGCTGGCCCCGCTCCAGCATCCCGCGTAACTCGTTGAACTGCCTCAGCGAGAGGTTGAAACCGAACCCCCTCCCCGGTTCCGTGGGGCGGACCGACGCCCACCCGATCTGATCCAGGGTGTATCCGGCATCGTTCCGGCTGACCCCTGCGCTACCGGTTCCCAGGGCTCCGGCGGCTCCAAGCCGGTTCACGGCCTGCCCAAAGACCGACCCGACGCTGGCGTCGCCCAGGACGATCTTCCCAGCCACATCCACGCCCTCGTAGTCCTCCGGCCGGCCGGCCCCGACATAGATCAGCTCGGCCTCGGTGTCGGCATTCCCGCTTCCGGAGGCCAGTGCTGCCGGAACCATGGTCAGGCTCGCCAGCTTCTTCTGAACCGGCTCCACCATCCAAAGGTCTCCGACCTCCGGAATCCAACCGGGGCGACCCGGGAAATAGTCCACCTGCACCTGGGAGAGCCCATACTGGATGGCCATCTCCTCCAGGTAACGGGTCTCCAGGAAGGTCTCCGTGTATTCCTCCACGGTCCGTTGACGGTTGACGGAGAGGAGTTGTACGTGAGCCTGGGCCAACTCCCCGGAGTACTCCAGCAGGATGGGGTTGCGGATGCCGGCGGGGACGACTGACCGGTCATCCAGAACCTGAGCACCTGAGTTGGAGGGTAGGAAGATAGGGGAAAGAAAAAGCCCTGAGATCAGGGCGAGTCGACACGGACGGAAATGGAGTTTCATGGTCTCCCTCGGGATGGGGTCCGTAGGAACTGGGCCCAATCTAGGTTGGGGCTCAGGGTACCGCAGGAGGCTGGAGAACCCCATCTTCCACCCACAGCCGAAGCGCATGCGCCCTGGCTGGACCGCTTCCCCTTCCGGGAGGGAATGTGAGCCGTAGCGATCTCGACCTTTCCCTGATCAACCATTTCATCCGTGTCTGGGATGAATCCGACGCTCGGAGAGCCACGAAGATCGTTGAGCACGAATCGCTCAGCGCCCATGTGAAGTCCATGGAGGTCGGCCTCCGGCAGCGCCCCTCCCGGTCCTCGGTATTGATCGGGGATCATGGGGTGGGAAAGACCGCAGCCATGCTTTCCCTTGGCCGGCGACTACGAAGTCGGGGGTGGGTGATCTTTGAGGCCAGCGCTTCGGACCTGATGTCCAGCCAGATGTTCATCGGTCAAGTGGACGGCCGGGTCCTGGCCATGGCGGAGACGACTCAACTCGAACCCACCCTTCTCTGGTACTGCCCGAACTTCCATGAGCTCCTCTTCGCCGGGCAACATCTTCAGAGCCCGGTGGGCCTTCTTCAGATCCTCCTCCCCCATCTCGAAGCGGGCCACATAAGGATGATTGGAGAAACCACTCCCGCCGGATGGAAAACGGCCCTGCACACCCTTCCCCAACTCTCGACAGTGGTCAACCCGGTTCGCCTGGAGGCTCTCACCACAGAAGCCTCCATCGACCTGGCCCTCGCATGGGCCAAGAAGACCAAGGCCAAAGGCCTCGACGGTTCTCTCATATCCGAAGCGGCCCATCTGGTGGATCAATTCCCGGGTGGCCAACAACACCCCGGTCGTCTCCTGGGGCTCCTGGAAGCCACTCGTAGCGAGGTGTCGGGGCGAGAGTCCGCGAAGGAGCCGGTGACCCACCAGGACATGGTTTCGGTCCTCTCATCGAGAAGCGGAATCCCGACCCAACTCCTGGACGATCGGGAAGGGCTGGATATGAAGGGAGTCACGGACTTCCTGGAAGAGTCGGTCCTGGGACAGAAAGAAGCGGTGAGCGCTCTCGTGGAACGGGTCGCTCTGATCAAGGCAGGGCTCACCGATCCCACGCGCCCCCAAGGTGTCTTCCTCTTCGTGGGCCCAACCGGAACCGGGAAGACCGAACTGGCCAAGGCTCTGGCCCGATATCTATTCGGGTCGGAGGAGCGATTGATCCGGCTGGATATGACGGAGTTCCAGGACCCTTCATCCCTGGACCGGCTCCTGGGGGAATCCCGGGCTCTCCAGGACCCCTCCTCTCTGGTCTCAAGGGTCCGCCAGCAGCCGTTTTCAGTCGTGCTCCTGGATGAGTTCGAGAAAGCCTACCCGGGAATCTGGGACATCTTCCTTCCCGTCTTCGACGACGGCCGGTTGACGGGGAGAGACGGCGAAACGTCCGACTTCAGGAGCGCCATCGTCATTCTGACCTCCAACCTGGGCGCCCAGGGTGCGGGTCGGCCGAACCTGGGGTTCTCCGGTGGGCAGAAGACCATCACCGACGGCACGATCCAGCGGGCATTGGAGGACATTTTCAGGCCGGAATTTCTGAACCGAATCGACCGGATCCTCCCCTTCCGACCCTTGAGTCGCCCGGTGATGCGGAAGGTCCTGGATATCGAGATCCAGGGGGTTTTCACTCGCCGAGGCCTCAGACAACGGGGATGGGCGGTGGAATGGGAGGAAGCCGCTCTGGACTTCCTTCTGGAACGGGGGTTCAGCGAAACCCTCGGTGCCCGCCCCTTGAAGCGAGCCGTCGAGCGTCTATTCCTGACCCCCCTCGCCGCATCCATCGTCCAGCGGAACGTACCCGAAGGGGAGCAGTTCCTCTTCGTCCGACGGGCTCACGAGGGCCTGGCCGTGGACTTCGTCGATCCCGATGCCCCGGAAGAGGGGGAGTTGCGGGAGGGACCCTCGGAAGGGGTGGGCGAGTTGGTCCTGGAGGCCATCGCCTTCGCCGGAAATGGTGATCCCAGGGAACTGGAAGCCCTGCGGATAGAGTTCGACCGCTTGAACGAACTCAGAGCTTCACCCTCCTGGGACGAAAAGAAGGCTCGAGGACTGGCCACCATGACGACTGACGGATTCTGGGACAGCGACATGCGTCACAAAGTCCTGGGAGAAGTGGAGTACATGGACAGGATCGAGGTCGGCCTGGAGACCGCCGACTCCCTCTTAAGGCGGTTGCAGAAGGGAAATTGGACCCGAGCTCCGGCCCGTTTGGTCCGCCGTCTGGCGGAACAGCTCTACCTGGTGGGAGAGGCCCTGGAGGAGCTCTCGGAAGGGCTGCTGGGTGAGGCCTTCCTGATGGTTCGGGAGGCCAGGGATCCAGGATCGTCCTCGGCGGTTGGCGCAGAGTTCGCCCAGGAACTTTTCCTGATGTACGCGAAGTGGGCTGAGCGGCGGCGAATGAAACACAGGGTGCTGCAGGACGGCGCCCTTCAGGCTGGGCCCTATACCGGCGTCTTGGCCGTCAGCGGTTTCGGGGCCCTGCGGATCCTGTCGGGGGAAAGCGGGCACCATGTGCTGGAGATCCCCCAGTCCAGGGGGGACGCTGAGCGCGCCCGGGTGGTGGTGACGGTGGTGGCCCAACCCCAAAAGCCCCTTCCCTCCGATCCCGCCGAGGCAAAA
>CBDUAX010000392.1:0-4934 GCA_965365235.1 uncultured bacterium | reverse complement strand
ACCCCGGGGGGTGCCTTCCTCCACTACCTGGAAAAGGGTCTCGGTAGGGGTCTCTCGAATCTCGACACCCCGGAGTTGGCACCCGGGGTTCAAACCGAAACTGGAGCCGCGAGACCCCAAAGCGGGCAGAAGCCGAGAAGCACCGTGATCATCTCCGCAAACCGCGACGTGACCCTCCGGTGGCACGCCCTCCAGGAACACCGCGAAGGCATCCTGGACCCCCTGGAAGTCCCCATAGATGTCCAGATGGTCAGCTTCCAGATTCGTCACGACGGCAACATCCGGGGATAGGTGGTGGAAGGACCGGTCGTACTCGTCGGCCTCAACCACGAACAACTCCGAGCCCCCGAACCGAAGGTTCGAGGCCCAGGCGGTGACCCGCCCCCCCACAAAAGCCGTGGGCTCCATCCCTGCCGCCGCCAGGATCTCGGTAGCCATCGCCACCGTTCGTCCCTGACCCACCCATTCTCCCAACAACTCCGCCCGCTTCAGTACCGGGATCCCGAGCTCCTGGGCCTTGAGGATCTCTGGATGGTCCTCCGGCACGGCGGGGGTGACCACCAGAGCGCATGCGTTCTCCAAATGACTCGGGTCATGCCCCTGGAGGACGACGCCGCCAAAAGATGCCAGGGCTCTGGCGGCCGGATCGGCTTGGGCGTCGCATCCCGTTACCTCTTTCCCGCTTCGGAGAAGGAGCTCGGCCAGCGAGATCATCCCCGCTCCGGCCACCCCCATGAAGTGGATGGGGCCGTCAGACCGAGTGAGAAACCCGAACCGGCTCATGCCCTGCTCCCTTTGCCTCGAGGGAGTAGTTCCGCCAAAGCTCGGGCGATCTCCAGCGTGGCCTGTGGGCGTGCCCGCTCGGCGGCGGCGGCACCCATGGCCTCCATCCGGTCCGGATCGGAGAGAATCTCCAGCAGGGTTTCCCCGAGAACGGAGCCTGAGAGCCCGTCCTCCCGGAGAGAAACGGCCGCCCCGGCCCTCTCCAGGCTCTCTGCATTTCGGGCCTGGTGATCAGCGGCCGAAGTAGGAAGAGGGATGAGAACCGAGGGGAGTCCCCACGCCAGGATCTCCGAGGTGGTCATGGCTCCCGACCGACTCACCGCCAGGTCGGCGGCGTCGAGGGCCACCGGCATTTCGTCGAAGTAGCCCAGGGTCCGAACCCATGCCGGTTCACCCAGCTCCTGAAGATCCTGCCTGACCGCCTGAAGGTGGTCGGGCCCGGTACCCCAGAGGAGTTGGAGGTGCTCCGGCCGTTTGAGAAGTCCCTGGGTCATGGCCCTGACCAACTCCAGAATGGCCCCATTCAACGCCCTGCTACCCTGGCTCCCACCAACGACCAGGACCACGCGCCCCTGCGGTTCCAGACCAAAGCGGCGCCGGGCCTCCGCAGGATCGAGGCGGGTCGGGGTCCGGATGGGATTTCCCGAGAGTCGGGCCCTGGATCTGGCTCTTCCGGGCAAGCGATCCAGCGCTTCCGGGAAAGCAAGATGGATCTGCCTGGACCATCGACTCAGGATGCGGGAGGTAAAACCGGGCTCCGCATTCTGCTCCTGAAGAGCCAGGGGGATGCCCATGAGACCCGCCATGAGGCCGGCCGGCCCTCCCGCGAACCCTCCGGTGACGACCACCAGCCTCGGCCGGAGCTTGAGAAAGGCCTCTCCTACGGGGAAAAGTGAACCCACCAGGCCCAGCATTACGCCGAGGTTCCCGACGAGGGTGCCTCTGCGGAATCCCCGCACGGGAAGAAGGAGATGATCCACACCCCTTTCCGGGAGGATTCGGGCCTCGAGCCCTCCTTTCGCGCCTACAAAGAAGGGTCGGATCCCCGGTCGAACCCGCTGCACACCGGAGCAGAGAGCCAGCGCGGGGTAGAGGTGGCCCCCGGTTCCTCCGCCGGAAAAGACGACCACGGTGTCCGGGCCCTCCACCACGGTTTCAGGGGGGACCCGGTCCACTCCTCCTCCATGGCCGCCGGCGTCAACAGCCCGAAGAGGGAGAGGCCTAAGCACGGATTCCCCCTTTAACACCCTCTGCCCTGGCCACTGCCATGAGGATTCCCACCGAGGCCATGGTCACAAGGAGGTTTGAGCGGCCGAAAGAGATGAAGGGGAGTGCCAGCCCCGTAGTAGGCACCAGGCTCAGCCCCACGCTCATGTGTAGGATGGCGTGTATGGCGATGAGGCTGGTGAAACCCACGGCCAACAGCTCACCAAACAGGTCCTGGGCCCTGCGGGCGATCCGGAACCCCACCAGGATGAGCGTCAGGTAGAGACTCACAACGAAGAAGATGCCCAACAAGCCCCATTCTTCACCGATCATGGCGAAGATGAAGTCGTTGTGGGGTTCCGGAAGGAAGCCGTATTTCTGCCGACCTTCCCCGAAACCCACCCCCGTCAACCCACCGGATCCAATGGCAATGAGAGACTGGTTGACCTGAAAACCGGCCCCGGTGGGGTCGGCGCTGGGATTCAGGAAGGTCATCAAGCGCTGAAGCCGGAAGCCGACCCCCAATTGCCACCAGACAAAGGGGAGGAGGAGCAGCCCGAGAAAGAGAAAGTGTCCGATCCGGCCTCCGGCCACAAACACGATCATCCCCACCAGAAGGCCCATGAGGCAGGCGGTGGAGAAATCCGGTTCCAGGGCGATGGGCAGGAGCACGACACCCCACACCAGAAGAAAGGGTAGGAGCCCTTTTCGAAGGCTCCTGAACTGAGCCTGTTTCTTCACCGCCAGGGCCGCCGTCCAGATGACCAATGCCATCTTGGCCAGATCGGAGGGCTGAAGCGTCACTCCAACCTGAATCCAACGGCGGGCGCCGTTGATTCTCGGAGCGATCCCTTCCGTCCCGGGAAGGATGAGGATGAGGAGGAGGACCCAGGTCAGGACCAGAAAGGGCCAAGCGAGAGGTCTCCACCAGTGATAAGGGACCCTGGAAACCACCACCATACCACCCAACCCCAACGCTCCCCCCACAGCCTGTTTCACGACAAAATAGTAGTCTGGCACCCCGGCCCGGACCGCCAGGACCTGGGAGGCGCTGTACAGCGTCACCAGACCAAAGGCGAAGAGCGTCAGCGTCACCCCCATGAGCACAGCCGGCTCCCACCCGCGGCCCAGCCCAGTGTCAGGCAGGGACACCGGCCCGGCCGGAGCTACGTTGAGGGGACGGGGTGCCATTGTTTCAACCCTCCCCCCGAGCCAAGGCCGCGAACCGCAAGCCCCGAGCTTCGTAATTCTCGAACATGTCAAAGGAGGAACAGGCCGGGGATAGGAGAATCATGTCACCGGCTCTGGCCAGCTGCAGAGCCGACCCCACTGCATCGTCGAAGATACCGTCCACGACGTTGAGGCTGGAGGCCCCCGCCAATTCGGTGGCGAACCGGTGCCGAGCCTCTCCAAAGAGGACCACCTCCCGGACCCCCTGGTGGAGGGCCCCCTTCAGCGGAAGAAGATCCTCTCCTTTGTCCTTCCCACCCAGAAGGAGGACCAGCGGCCCCTCGAGGCTCTGGAGGGCACCCACCGTCGCAGCCACGTTGGTCGCTTTGGAGTCGTTGACCCATCGAAAGCCATGGGTCTCTCCCACCGGCTCGAGCCTGTGAGGGAGGGGCGGAAAGCCCTGAAGGCTCCGGGCGAATCCTTCTTTGGCAACACCGGCCAGAGAGGCGGTGAGGGCTGCAGCCAGAGAGTTGGCTGCGTTGTGGCGCCCCAGAAGGGGGAGTTCGTCCTGAGCCACCAACGGATCCTCACCCAGGAAGAGCACCCCGTCCGCCAGGGAAGCGTGCACGGGTTTCTTCGGCTCCGAGAACAGCTGGGGTTTGGTGACAAAACGGTACCGGGTTCCAGGTGCTTTACCGGCCAGAGCCTCGACGGCGGCATCGTCCCCATTCAAGACCCACTGGCTTTCAGGCGTGGCATTCTCGAAGAGACGCGCCTTGTCGGCGTAGTAGTCTTCCACCCTCGGGTACCGGTCCAGATGATCCGGGGCCAGATTCGTCACCACCCCGATGGCGGGGGCAAAGTCCTCGATGTCCGCCAATTGGAACGACGACATTTCCACCACGAACCACTCCGGCGCCGGATCCAGGAGGGCCAGTGTCGAAGCCGGCGGCCCCAAGGCGGC
Source organism: uncultured bacterium (assembly GCA_965365235.1). GTDB lineage: Bacteria > Gemmatimonadota > Gemmatimonadetes > Longimicrobiales > Gaopeijiaceae > CBDUAX01. Next base: position 811 of record CBDUAX010000392.1, on the reverse strand, counting down.
ACCGATATTCCCCCCCAAACCCACCTCAAACCCCGCGTCGTGGAGGAGATGTGCGGTCAGGGCCGCGGTGGTGGTCTTCCCGTTCGTTCCGGTCACGGCGATCAGTGGACCAGCGAAGAACCGAAAGGCGAATTCAGGCTCGGATACCCATCGGCCTCCAAGAGATCGGAGGGCCTGGAGCACCGGAGCGTTCGGGGGGATTCCAGGACTGACCACCACGGTGTCTGATTCGGCCAGTGATCCCAGATCGTGTTCTCCCAGCTGGACCCGGGCCCCCAGACCTCTGAGCTCGGCTCCACGAGCGACAACTGAGGGTTCAACACGCCAATCCGAGACATAAACCTCTCCTCCCTTGAGTAGTGCCAGACGGGCCGCGGCCATCCCGCTGGCACCCAGACCAAGAATCGAAATGTGTTTTCCGTCCAGCTGCTTCATCTGCCGCTCCGGGGCCGCTTGCCTCCGAGCCCACGGTGTGCTCTCCACGTCGGCTCATCGGATCTTCAGGGTGCTGAAGCCGATCATCGCGAAGAGGATTCCCAGGATCCAAAAACGGACTACGACCTTGCTCTCGGCCCACCCCAGCTTCTCGAAGTGATGGTGCAGTGGGGCCATCAGAAAAACCCGGCGTCCCGACCCGTACTTCCGGGCGGTGTACTTGAAGTATCCGGTCTGGAGCATCACGCTGAGGCCCTCCAGCACGAACACGCCTCCTACGATGACGAGAAGGAATTCTGCCTTGAGGAGGATGGCCATGACGCCGATGGCTCCCCCCAATGCCAGAGAGCCGGTATCCCCCATGAAGACCTCGGCG
>CBDUAX010000391.1:0-4934 GCA_965365235.1 uncultured bacterium | reverse complement strand
CTCCTTGTGGATCATATGCGCGCTCCGCTGTGCCGTGGGCAGAACGACCAGGTCCAGGATGTTCACGTGTTCCGGACGATTCACGACGAAGGTGACGATCTCCGCGATGTCCTCGGCTAGGAGTGGGTCGAATCCCATGTAGACCGTCTCTGCCCGCTCGGTGTCTCCGTGGAAGCGGACCTCTGAGAACTCCGTCTCTACCGCGCCCGGATCGATACTACTCACCTTGACCTTCGTGCCCAAAAGGTCCAGCGCCATGCCTTCGTTCAGGGCCCTCACCGCGAATTTCGAGGCGTTGTATACGGCACCTTTCTGGTAGACCTGGTGGCCGGCGATACTGCCGATGTTCACCACATGACCGGAATTCCGCTCCACCATGAGTGGGACGATGGCCCGGCTGAGGTAGAGGAGGCCCTTCACATTCGTGTCGATCATATCCTCCCAGTCCTCCACCATGCCCTCATGAAGAAGATGGAGCCCAAGGGCCTTCCCTGCGTTGTTCACCAGGACGTCCGGTACTCTTCTCCCCTCCTGAAGTTGCTTCACGAGCCCCTCTACACCCTCCCGATCCCTGACGTCCAGGGGGTGGATTTCTACCGAAACCCCGAAGTTCTCTACAAGCTCGTCCTTGAGCCCGGCCAAGCGGTCTTCCCGGCGAGCGCAGAGGATCAGATGGGCTCCCAAAGAGGCGAAGGCCCGTGCGGTGGCTTCGCCGATTCCTGCGGAAGCCCCCGTGATCAAAACAGTTTTCCCTTGAATTCGGTTCATTTTCCTTGACTGGGACGAGGGTTTTTTTTGGGGGAGTGAGAGTGTCGGTGGCCTCTGGTGGAGGTTCCGAAACGGGTAGACACAATGTCCGACAAGGGAATGGTTATGACAAGGTTGGTGGGAGCCCTGCAGCCTCCATCCGACGGGTCCCCTCGGAAATCTGGCTACCCGCTGCGCTTATACGGGCTTGCTCTGTGAACCCAGGGCTCCAGATGCCCGCCACCAGGGGCCTCCGCCGAGGAGTCCGGATCCTGCGCCCCCTCACCGGGGACGGAGAACCTCCAGTATTTCGTGGTGTCTCCCAAGGTGCTATGGATAACCGGGAGGTCTGATGTTCTATCGAACCCTGGCCGATGCCCTGGTCGTTCTGCACCTGGCTTTCGTGCTTTTCGTGGTATGCGGCGGACTCCTTACCCTCCGGCGGCGATGGTGGGCTTGGGTCCACCTCCCAGCTGCGGCATGGGGGGCCCTGATCGAGTTCGGGAACTGGGTCTGTCCTCTCACCCCCCTGGAGAAAAGGTTACGGTGTTTGGGGGGCGAAGCCGGCTATCCCGGCGGCTTCGTGGACCACTACCTCATCCCTCTGCTCTACCCAACCGGTTTGACTCGAGCCCACCAGCTTCTCCTGGGCGTTCTGGTGCTGGGGGTGAATCTGTCGATTTACCTTTGGGCCTTCAGGAGCAAGAAGGTTGGGCGGAAGAGAGAGTGAGTCGAGGAGGGTGGAGGACGGCGGCTCCTCCGTCTCGACCCGGGTTGCCTTAGTCCTTCAGGATCAGGCCGGGATTCAGCGAGAGGCAGAGCAGGACCTGAGCCAGGACATCCTGGGAGTCGTTCTCCCACGGGTACTGCCCCGTGAAATACTGGTGTAGCCGTTGGACTCGATGGGCCGAAAGGCCTTGGGCCTGGAGCCCCAGGGCCGCGCTGAGGTTCGTAATGGCCAGACGATTCGACCGCATGGGGCCGTTCCAAGGCTCGGAGAGATTCCGACGAAAGTACCCCGGCGGGTCGACCCAGCGGGCATCCAGGGCCGAAACCACTCTCTCACGCAGAAGGAGGGACCAGGCCTCGTCCGGGAAGAAATGCGTCACCCAAAGGAGGAGGCCCAGATCGGCTCCATGATCCGGTGCGAGGGCCTGGTAGGTCTTCTGTACCAGACCCTCCAGCTCCTCGATCTCCGGGCGGAGGGCTTTGGGGTCCAACTGACGGTACACTGCCAAACCCAGGAAGACCTCCAGGCGCCCCGAGTCGGAACCCGGAAAGGGTGCAGCCAGATTCTCCTCCATCCGTGAGATGATTCCGGCCCGAGGTCGGACGAAGGGGGCATGGATCTCCCGGACCAGCCCCAACGCCCTGGCCTGGTATTGGGGTTGGAACTGTCCCAGGCGGCACAGGGCATAGATCCAGAGGGCTTGGGACCGGTAGGTCTGCCCGCGGCCCTCGGTACCCTCGGCGATCCGAATCCCTCGCCGTCGGCCAAGGACCCGGTCAACCTCCTGGGCGATCCATTCGGCCTCCGTGAGGTACCGTTCGTTCTCCAGCGTCTGGTAGAGGGAAAGGAGGCAGATCACCCCGAGGGCGTCCGTCCACAGGTCCCGGCGCCCATTCGGCCACAGCCCCTCGCCCCGGATTCGATCGAGTCGTTCCAGGACCAGGTCCAGATTCTGGCTGGTTGGCATTACAGTGCCAGGCAAGGGCCTCCTCCTTTCGCTGCGTTCCGGGCAACACCGCAAACCTCGTACCGTCTCCAGGGCAGGTCTTGCGGGGACGTGCCCCGCGGCCCTTATTCAAGGCCTCTTCCCCCTGAAACACCGCCTGGGAGGCTGTATGTCTGGAAAATCTGAGGTGACCCACTTCCGTTGGGAAACGATGGAGAAGGAAACTGTTTCGGATACGATCAAGCGGCGAATCGTCACCGGCGAGCGGGCCATGTTGGCCCATATCTATCTAGACAAAGGGGCCCGTGTCCCCATGCATTCCCACGACAACGAACAGATCACTTACCTCCTCGAAGGCACCCTCAAGTTCTGGATCGGTGAAGAGCGGGAGGAACTGGTCCTGAATGCCGGTGAGGTGCTGCACATTCCGCCGAACGTGCCCCACGAAGCCGAGGCGCTGGAAGACTGCCTCGATGTGGATGTGTTCTGCCCGCCCCGGCAAGACTGGTTGGATGGTACCGACGACTACCTCAGGGGGAAGTAGGCCATGGAGCTGGGACTCAAAGGGAAGGTGGCCCTGGCGGCCGCCTCCAGTGCCGGAATCGGCCGGGCCATTGCCGAAGCTCTGGCAAAAGAAGGGGCGGACCTGGTGATTTGCTCTCGATCTCAGGAGGCCCTGGAGAAAGCCCGGGGGGAGTTGGAGACCCACGGGGTGAGGGTTTTGGCAGTACCGGCCAACCTCACTGATCCGGCTGGGGTAGAGGCTGTCATGAAGGCGGCTTTCCAGGCGTTCGGGCAGGTCGACGTTCTGGTGACCAACACCGGAGGCCCGCCTGCAGGGCCGTTCGAGTCCCACTCGCCTGAAGGGTGGGATCTGGCCGTTCGTCAGAACCTGTTCAGCGTCCTGAACCTGGTGAGGGAGGTGCTCCCCGGAATGCGGGAACGAAAGTGGGGGCGGATCATCAACGTCACCTCCATCGCCGTCAAGCAGCCGTCCGACAATCTGATCCTGTCCAACGCTATCAGGGCCGCAGTGACAGGCTTCGCCCGGACCCTGGCCACGGAGACGGCTGCGGATGGGATCACCGTGAACAATGTACTTCCCGGGTTCACCCGAACCGGGCGCCTCACCGAGTTGGCCGGGAAGCGGGCCGAGATCAAGGGGTGCGAGCCTCAGGAGATCTGGGATTCATGGCACCGGGAGATCCCGATGAACCGGGTCGGAGAGCCTCATGAACTGGCCTCCCTGGTGGCTTTTCTGGCCTCCGAACAGGCGAGCTATATCACCGCTCAGTCCATCGCTGTGGACGGGGGTTGGATCAAGTCGCTGTTCTAGATGTCAACCATGGGACCCCGGGGCCGGGGGGCCGGCGGGGATCCAAAAAACCGAGTCGAGGAGTTTGTCATGTCGACGGGACTGACGGGGGCCGAGTGGATCTGGAAGGACGGAGAGTTCATTCCCTGGGGACAAGCCAAGACCCATATCCTGAGTCTGGCGGTCCAATTCGGATCCTCCATCTTCGAGGGGATCCGGGCCTATGAGACCGATAAGGGCTCAGCCATCTTCCGACTTGGGCCCCATATCCGTCGCCTCTTCGACTCGTGCAAGATCTACCGGATGGAGCCCGCCCAGAGCCTTCAGGAGATCGAGGCTGCCTGCGTCGATACCGTCCGGAAGAACGATCTGAAGGACTGCTACATTCGGCCCATGGTGGTTAGAGGCTACGGCTCGGCGGGGCTGAACCCGGAAGCCAGCCCGGTGGAGACCTATATCTGTGCCTGGCCCTGGGGGACCTATTTGGGAGAGGGGGCGCTGGAGAAGGGGGTGGACGTGTGCGTGTCGAGTTGGATCCGCGCACATCCCAACACCTTCCCGGTTCAGGCGAAGGCTGCCGGACACTACAACGCTGCCCAGTTGATGAAGATGGAGGCCATGGCCAACGGGTACACCGAAGCCATCGCTCTGGGCCCCAACGGGCTCGTGAGCGAAGGGAGCGGCCAAAATGTATTCCTGGTGAGGGACGGCGAGCTTCTGACCCCATTCCTGGACGGTACGAACCTGACGGGGATCACCCGGGACAGCGTGATCCATGTGGCCGACGAGCTGGGCTTCCGTGTGAAGGAAGGGCAGGTAGCCCGGGAAGCGCTTTACACCGCGGACGAGCTCTTCTTTACCGGGACCGCCTCCGAGGTGACTCCGATCCGCAGCGTCGACAAGATTCCGGTGGGTGAGGGGAAGGCGGGTCCCGTGACCCTCGCGATCCAACAACGCTTCATGGATGTGGTGAAGGGCCGGCGGCCAGATGAACGAGGGTGGCTGACCTTTGTCGACTAGGTCGATTGGGACCCGGCGGGGTGGAATAGCCCCTTGGGACCTCCCGGCCCGAAGACGGAACTGCCGCGGCCCTTACCGAGTGGCGGCCAGGTGAAGCGGCTCGACCACCGAATTGAGAGGTCGAAACGAATTGGGAAGATCGCCCTGGGTGGGGTGGTGGTGGTCTCTCTCCTTCT
>CBDUAX010000390.1:0-4945 GCA_965365235.1 uncultured bacterium | reverse complement strand
CCAGGGTGTCCGAGCCCTTGTTCTGAAGGAGAGTTCGAGAGGATCTACCTTCACCGGCTTCACCGCCACATGCGACGGTCAGGGCCAGTGCGGCCGCAAGGATGAATGAACGCTTCAAGGTGCTTCCTCACTAGAAGGGGTAAGAGGCCTTCTCAGCCTGTTTTTTTTGAGTCACCAAATGCTCGCAGAGAGCCACCCTCTTGGCAAGCTGGCCAGGCGGTCCCCCTCGAAGACGTTTCACGTTCGTCACTCTCTTGTTACAAATCACCCGAGCCCACCGCCTCCCATTGATCGAGCTGACCTGTCTCGCCCGGAAAGTCCGGATGGTGACCCTCCCTCGGGCATCCTTCCTCGCTCTGGCCTTTGTCGGGTTTTTCGTTGGAAACCCGGCCTTGTCGGGCCAGGGGCTGGAGCTGACAGGCCATGGAACCACCCTGACCCTAGGCGCCCGGGTTCATTCTTTGTTTGTCCATTCTTCGGCGGAGGGGGGGCCCTCAGCGGAGTTCCTGGTCCGGCGGGCCCGATTGAAGCTAGACCTGGAGTTCAATGAACTCGTCGACGGCCGCATCCAGCACGATTTTCTCTTGGGCCTCCAGGATGCTTTCCTGCGCCTGAACTTCGATCCTGCCTTCCGGCTGTCCGCCGGCCAATTCAAACGGGGTTTCGACCTCTTCGAGCTTCTGAGCACTTCGTACATCTCGGTGGTGGAGCGGGCCGGGGACATCCGGGGCCTCTCGACCTGTGAGGGACCCGGGGGGATCTGTTCCTATTCACGCTTCTCCGAAGCTCTCCAGTACTCGGCCCGGGATATCGGTCTGCGGGCGGAAGGCCAGATGGGGCCGGTCTCTTATCTGGCCACCCTCACCAACGGTGCTGGTCTCAACGCCAGGGAGAACAACGACACCAAGTCGGTGGCAGGAAGGGCCGCCATCTCCCTCTCGGAGGGGTTGACGCTGGGAGGGGGATTCAGCGTCCATGACTACCCGAGGGAGGATGGAGGGGGGAACGGTTTCGGGTCCGCGTTTGCGACCGACCTTGAGGTGGGGCATTACCTCACCCCAGGCCCCCATCTCCAGGCAGGGATCATGTCAGGGGACAATTGGAAGGCCGGGGAGAACGTGTCTTTCCTCACCGGTCAGATCGTCTACATGCACTATGTTCCGTTGGGTTCGGACGGGGGTACGGTGGCGGCGGTGGAGCCGGTAGCTCGGATCAGTTGGGGAGATCCTGACCGGGACCGAAGCGCCGACGACGGGGTCCTTCTGACTCCCGGCCTCATGGTCTACCTACAGGACCGGATCCGTGTCGGGACCTCCCTGGATATCTGGGACCCGAACCAGGGGGACACGGAACTTTCTTTCAAGATCCAGACCTATCTATGGTTCTAGGGACTCCCGTGTCAGGCCTGGATCTCCGGCCGAGTGAAGAAGAGGAGGGTTGAGTTTTGAGTGACCGAATCCGCATCGGCGACCCAACGGCTGAAGAGCTAGCCTCGGAGCGGGCGGGGTTTTTCGAACGTTTCCCCGAGTTCGTGGACACGGGGGCCGCCGACGAACTCAGAGCCACCGAGTTTCGCCGGCTGGACCAATTGGGCCATGTCTATGTGGACTACACAGGTGGTGGGCTGTTCGGAGAATCCCAGGTGAGGAAGCACGCCGAGCTCCTGACCGGTACAGTGCTGGGGAACCCCCACTCCACCAACCCGACCTCCGCCGTAGCCACCGAAGGGGTGGTTCGATGCCGCCGACGGGTCCTGGAATTTTTCAATGCCGATCCGGAGGAGTACGTTCTCATCTTTACCTCCAACGCCAGCGGGGCCCTGAAGCTGGTGGGAGAATCATACCCCTTCGGCGAGGGAGACCAGTTCCTCCTGACCTATGACAACCACAACTCTGTGGTGGGGATTCGAGCGTTCGACCGGGTCGGGAAGGCAAAGACCATGTACGTCCCGGTACAGCCCCCGGATATGCGGATTTCCCGGGCAACGCTGCTTCGATACCTCTCGGGCAATCCCGAAGCCCAGAACAAACTATTTGCCTATCCAGCCCAGTCCAACTTTTCAGGTGTTCAGCACCCCTTGGAGTGGATTCAGGAAGCCCAGGAATTGGGGTGGGATGTCCTCCTGGACGCAGCGGCGTACGTACCCACGAGCCGCCTGGATCTGAGCAAGTGGCACCCCGACTACGTCACGCTGTCCTTTTACAAGATGTTCGGATACCCCACCGGCGTCGGGGCCCTCATCGCCAGGAGGGAAGCGCTGAAGAAGCTGCACCGGCCCTGGTTCGCAGGGGGAACCATCACCTGGGCTTCGGTTCTGGCCGAAGGCCATTCCCTCTCGCCAGGCTCCCAGGGGTTCGAAGATGGGACCCTGAACTACACGAGCCTCCCGGCAGTGGAGATCGGCCTGGACTTCCTCGAATCCGTTGGCATGGAGACCCTCCACGCCCGTGTGAATGCCTTGGCCGGATGGCTGATCCAGGAGTTGGTGGATCTCCGGCACGGGAATGGAGAGCGGTTGGTTCGGATCTACGGACCTCTTGAAACCGACGCCCGGGGAGGAACCGTGGCGTTGAATGTCTACGACAGCGAGGGGACTCACCTGGACCACCGGGTCGTAGAGGAGCGGGCCAACGCATGGGGCATTTCCCTACGGACCGGGTGTTTCTGCAATCCGGGGGCTGGGGAGATGGCCCTGGGCCTCGAGCGGGGCGAGATCCTGACTTGCCTACATCAATCCGGCGACCGGATGACGCTCAACGAGTTCCAGCAGTGTATCGACGGGAAAAGTACGGGGGCCGTTCGGATCTCATTCGGGATCGGTTCCAACTTCGCCGATGCCCTCACGGTCCGACGCTTCTTCCAGGAGTTCCTCAGCGTTTGAGCTCACACTCCATGGCGTAAACGTTCCCCACCCATACCTGACCGTCGGGCGTCCAGAATGGGGCGAGGATTCGCTCGTACTCGAGCCCTTCGAAGTCATCGAGGCGTTGCCAGTGCCTGGGAAGCTCCGGGGAGATCAGGAGGTGAGCATCGATGTCCCCCCCTTCGGGGCACCACCGCAGCGCCGGATAGCTCATTGCGGCACTCCAGCCCCGTTCCAGAAGCTCCCCCGTCACCCAGCCTCGCACCCAATCTCCATGCAGCTCCGAGATGAGCCCGTGGTTTGGCCCCCCAGGAGCAAGACTTCCATAAACGATCAGATGATTGGACATGGAGAAGAGGGCTTCCAGGGCACCCTCGAGAAGATCCCGGCTGATGGGGTTCCGGGTCTCCGCCGTCCGAAGAATGTTCAACCGAATGAGGGCGTCGTTCAGCTGCTCTTTAGAGAGGGCCTCCATCGAAGGCACGATGGCCAACGTCGTTTCTCCTTGTGCCGAGGTCGAGATCCCTAGGTAGCCAAAACCGGCATACCCATGAGGGGCCAGATCAACCAGACAAAGACCGCCAAGACCACCAGGAGGAGGATGCTGGCCGGGATCCCGGCCTTGAGGAACTCCTGCGTGGTGAATTGCCCGCTGGCATAGGCGATGGCGTTGGGAGCCGCCCCCACCAGGAGGAGGAACGGCATTCCGGCCACCACCAGGGATGAGAAAAGGATAACCTCCGGGGCCACGCCCAGATAGGGTGCCATCACCAGCGCCACCGGCATGGTAATGGCGATGGCAGCGACATTCATTATGAAGTTGGTCATGACCATGACAAAGGCGCTCATGCCCATGACGAAGAGGAGCCAGTGGGACCCCTGGAAGAGGGTCAGCCAATGAACGGCCAGCCAAGACGCGGCTTCGGTCTCCCAGAGGCAGAGCCCGATGCTCATCGCCCCCCCGAAGAGGAAGACGATGTTCCACGACGTCCCCTCCAGGTCGTCCAACGAAAGGACCTTGAAGAGGAAGAGGAGGATCGTCGGCATCAGGATGAAGGCGCTCTTGTCCACCGCAGCCAGGGCCGGAACGAAGGAGCGAAGGCTCAAGACGGCGATGGCACCAAAAACGAAGACCAGGGCCAAAATCTCTTCCTTCTTCACCGGCCCCAGCGTGGCGTTGAGTCGGTTCACCCGGTCCCGCAACCCTGGGATGGTCTTCTTTTCCGGGCGATAGATGATCATGAAGTACGCCCATAGCAGGAAGGTCATGACCAGACCCACGGGCCACATGTACCAGGTCAACTCGAAGAACCCGATGGCCCTTCCCTCCGTTTCAGCGAAGAATCCGATCGCCACGGCTCCCCTGGCAGCCCCCAGGAGGGTGATGATGCTCCCGGCTCCAGCCACAAAAGCCATCCCCATGAAGAGGCCTTTGCCGACCCTGGTGGGCTTGGTCTCGTCGGTGTAAAGGGCATAGACCGCCACGAGGAGTGGGTAGATGGTGGCCGCCACCGCCGTGTGAGCCATGATCAAGGTCAGCGCCGAGGTCATAAAAAAGCAGCCGAGGTAGATCATGCTGGTCCGCTCACCCACCAGCGCCAACATCTTGTACGCCAGCCTCCGCGTGAGGCCCGTCTTCGTGAACACCATTCCGATCATCAACGAACCGATGATGAACCAGACAGAGGGGTCCATGAAGTCTGTGAAAGCGTCTCGTGCCGGGCGAATCAAAAAGAGGGCCTGCACCACGCCGATGGTGATGGCCGTGATGCCGATGGGCACGACCTCCGTCACCCACCAGGTAGCCGCCAGAAAAAACAGCCCCATGGCGAGCTTCCCTTCCCGGCTCAACGGGAAGGTCTCACCCAGGGGGGAGACCGCGTCGGGTGGGGTAGGAGAAAAATAGACAAGGGAGAACAGGGCGATGCCGAGCAGGATGAAGAAGGTGCGCTTTCCGTCGCCCTCCTCCTCGGCTCTTGGTTCTTTCTTGGGCCGGGGAGCGGCGCCTCGCTTCAGTCCCCTTCCCGCCCCCGAGATGGGGTCTCCGGATCGGACCCTGACCTCCGCACCGTCCTTGTGGTT
>CBDUAX010000389.1:0-4950 GCA_965365235.1 uncultured bacterium | reverse complement strand
AGGTCCTCCGGCCGGAGGTCTCGGCCGTCTTGGGGAAGGAACGGTTCCTCCGTGAAATCGAGATCGCCGCGGGCTTGAATCACCCCAACATCCTGGCCCTCCACGACTCCGGCGAAGCCGACGGCCTCCTCTTCTTCGTGATGCCGTTCGTGGAGGGAGAGTCTCTCCGGGTCCGACTGGACCGGGAGGGTGAACTTTCCGTGGAAGAGGCGACCCGCATCACACGTGAGATCGGTAGCGCCCTGGGTTACGCCCACAGCCTGGGCCTGATCCATCGTGACATCAAGCCGGAGAACATCCTTTTCCAGGCGGGCCACGCCCTGGTCTGCGACTTTGGAATCGCCCAGGTAACGTCTGGGGCCGGCCAGCGGTTGACGTTGACGGGGATCTCCGTGGGTACCTTCACCTACATGAGTCCGGAACAGCTCACAGGCGATGGACCGTTGGACGCCCGGACGGATGTCTACGCCCTGGGCTGCCTCCTCCATGAGATGCTATCGGGAGCCCCTCCCTTCCGGGCCGATTCGCCCCAGGCTTCCCTGGCCAAGAAGCTCACAGCGCCCGTTGAGGACCTCACACAGCGAAGGTCCGACGTACCCCATACGGTTCAGACCGTCATCGAGACGTCGCTGGCCATCCAAACCGACGCCCGGTTCCCCACTGCCGAGGCCCTCGTTGACGCTCTGGGAGAGGCCACAACCACCTTCGCCATCGAGAAGGACGCCCTTCGACGACGGAGCCGGAAGAACCGGAGAAGGGCCGGGGGCCTTGTCGGCGTCGCCTCCCTGGCAGCCGTCACCTGGTGGGTTTCCACCATCACCGGCGGCCCCATCATGGACCGCATCGCCGTGCTGCCGTTGGTTCACCAGCCTCCCGACACGGCCCAGGAGTACTTCGTCCAGGGCGTACACCAGGATCTGGTCATGGAGATCTCCAGGGCCGGGGTCCGGGTCATCAACCCCAGCTCCGTTACCCGGTATGTGGGGACGGACCGTACCGTTCCTGAGATCGCCCGGGAGCTCAACGTGGATGGGGTGATTCAGGGAGAGGCTACAGTCCGGGCCGATTCGATAGGGATCGAGTTGAGGCTTGTGGACGCCGAAGACGATGTGATCCTCTGGACCGCGAGCTTCGCGGAGCCCTTCCGGAATGTCCTCACCCTTTATCGCAGAGCCACCCAGGCCATCGCCCAGACCATTGGGTACGAGCTGAGCCCGGAGGTGCTGGCCCGCCTGGCCGAGGCGCCGGAGGTCGATCCCCAGGTCTACGAACTCTTGCTCCAGGCCCGTTTCCAGTGGCAGAAGCTCACGGAGGAGGGTTTCAACACCGCCATGAGCTACTACGATCTGGCCCTGGAACGAGACTCCCTCTCGGCGGAAGCCTGGTTCGGGATCGCTCAGGTCTGGTTCGGCCGGGCCCAGCAGGGGCTGGTTTCCAGCGAGGAGGCGGGCAGGCAAGGGGACCCGGCAATGGCCCGGGCGGCGGAGATCGATCCAAACCTCTCAGCCGTCAAGGCCCAGCTGGCCGGCCACCTGGTCTGGTCGGACTGGGATTGGGACGCGGGGGAGGAGGCCTTCCTCCAGGCCCTGGAATCAGATCCTACCGACTCGCCCACCCGGGCATACTACTCCCAACTGCTCTTCTACCTGGGCCGGGAGGAGGAAGCGATCCGGGAGGTGGAAAGGGCCGCCGAGCTGGATCCCTTCAACTCACTGACCCAGGCGATCTACGCCCAGGATCTCAACTTCCTGCATCGGTATTCCGACGCCGAAACGGTGCTCCTCGGCATCCTGGAGCGGGATCCGGAGTCTCCCTATGCCTTCTCCACGTTGAGAACCACCTACCACCTGATGGGCCGGGAGGCAGACGCGATGCGCATGTTCCGGGCATCGTACGCCGCCGTTGGAGACACCCTGGCAGTGGCTGCCCTGGATGCAGGCTACCAGGCCGGAGGCTACGCCGCCGGACTCCTGGCCGTGGCCGAGCTCTTCGTGGAGCGGGCGGAGACCACCTTCGTCACCCCCTGGCAGATCGCCACTCTGTACACACGCGCGGGCGCGGGCGAGCTGGCGCTGGACTATCTGGAAGAAGCCTTCGACGCCCGGGACCAGAACATGCCGTCCATCGCAGTCGATCCCATCTTCGACTTCATCCGGGACGAGCCCCGGTTCCAGGCGCTGGTGGACCGGCTGAACCTCCCCAGGTAGGGCGAGCCCTCCTCACTGAGGGGCTATTCTCACTCCTCCCCCAGCGTCCTCACGGGGTCTACCCGAGCGGCTCGACGGGCTGGGATCAGCATGGCCAGAACGGCCACCGCGGCCAGGAGCAGGGGCACTGCGGTGAAGACCCCAACGTCCCGTGCACCCACACCGAAGAGCATGGACTCCAGGACGCGGCTGAGAGCGAAAGCGCCGCCGAGGCCCAGGGCCAGACCCACCCCCAGGACCGGGACCCCCTCTCTCAGGACCAGGCCGAGGACCGAGATCCGGCTGGCCCCAAGGGCCATCCTGACGCCGATCTCTTTCGACCGTTGAGAAACGCTGTAGGCCAGAACCCCATAGAGTCCGACCACGGCCAGGAGCAGGGCCGTGACGCCGAACCCGCTCATGAGGAGGGTCCGGAACCGGGGGGTGGAGATGGACTCGGATATGAGCGCCTCCGCGGCCTGCATCCCAACCAGGGGTTGGTCCGGGTCCACGGCCTTGATCGCCTCCCGCACACCACCCATCAGGCTCTGCGGTGGGACCGAGGTCTTCAGGATGAAGCTCACGTCCCCGGTGGGTCTCTGGGTGAAGGGTACGTAGAGTTGGGGCATGGCCGCCTGACCGAGGTTGTAGTGCTGGACGTCACCCACCACCCCCACGACCTCCACCGGCAGGTCGTCGGCGTCCCGACCGAACTTGATCCGTTTGCCCACGGGGTTCTCCCCAGGGAAAAGACCTTCGGCAAGGGAAGCGCTCACCACCACCACCTGCGGGCCTTCCTCTTCATCGTCCGAAGTGATGTCGCGCCCCGCTACAAGGGGAATCCCCATGGTTTCGAAGTATCCCGGGCTCACCCGGTAGAAGAGGGCCGACCCGTCCTCTTCCACCCCGGGCAGTGCGTTTGATTCCTTCCAATACCCCCACACCTGGTCGCTTCCTTCGAGGGGTATCAGGCTGGTGAGAGCCGCCGACTCCACGCCAGGGAGCACCCCGAGGCGTGCCATGGCATCCCGGCCGAATGCTCTGACCTGATCGGTGTCCGTATACTTCCCACGAGGGAGAGGGGTGGAGAACACGAGTCGATCCTCCCCGGAAAACCCTGGGTCCTCGGCAGTGAGGGCGGAAAAACTTCGGACCAGAAGCCCCGTGCCAATCAAGAGCATCATGGCCAATGCGACTTCGCCGACCACCAGGGAAGACCGCATCCATCGCCGCGACCGGTCGCCAGCCAGACTCCGGCCTCCCTGCCGGAGAAAGTCTGCCAGGTTCCGACCCGCCACGTTCAGCGCCGGCACCAGACCGAAGACCACCCCGGCGGCCACCGAGAGCCCCAGGGAGAAGAGAAGGACCGTAGCGTCGATTCGGATCTCCTGCATGCGAGGAAGCATATCCGGCCAAGCGGTCACAAATCCTGCCAGGGCGAAGTACGCCAAGAGAACACCCAGGGCTCCCCCAACGGTGGCCAGGAGAACACTCTCCACGACGAGTTGTCGGACCACCCGTCCCCGCCCGGCCCCCACGGCCGTGCGGATCGCCAACTCCCGGGTGCGGGTCACGGCTCGAGCCAACGTCATGTTCGCGAGGTTGGCACACGCGATCAGAAGGACCAATCCGACGCTGGCCAGGAAGATCCAGAGCTGAGGTCCGGTGGAGCCCAGCATCACCTCTTTGAAAGGACGCACCACCGCGCCCCAACCCTCGTTGGATTCCGGATACTCCTCGCCGAGAGCCGCCTGGATAGAGGAGAAGTCAGCCTGAGCCTGGGCTACCGTTACGCCGGGTTTCAGTCGCCCCAGCCCCCGCAGGAAGTGGCTGCCCCGGTTGGTGTACCACCAGGGGGAGGGCTTCAGGGGGAGGACCAACTCGGTAGCGGCCCGGGAGGGCGTCCGCCACTCCTCCGGAATGATACCGATGACCGTATGAACAACCCCATCCAGGGTCATGGTTCTCCCCAGTACGTCGGGATCCCCACCGAAGGCCCGCTGCCAGAACCCGTGGGTCAGAACCACGACTCCCTCTGCATCGGGGTGCAGGTCCTCTTCGGTGATGCCCCGACCCCGGACCGGATCGGCACCGAGGATTGTCAGGAAGTCCGCCGACGCCCGATAGGCCGATACACTCTGAGGCCGGTCCCCTCCGGTATAGATCACCGTGTTCACCTGGTATGCCGAAAGGAGCTCGGTGGACCGATTCCGCTCCTGCCAATCCCAGAAGTTCAGGGGTGAAATGGTGAACGACGCCCACCCCCGGGGAAGGTTGTTTTCGGTAAGGAAGATGATCCTGTCCGGTTCGGGATAGGGAAGCGGAGCCAGGACTACACTTCGGACCAGGCTGAAGATGGCTGTGTTCGCACCGATTCCCAGCGCCATGGTCACCAGAGCGACCGCCGTGAACCCGGGGCTCCGAAGCAGAGTCCGGAGGCCATATCTCAGGTCCGAGAGGATCTCGCGGAACATGCCGTCTCCTTTCCGTGGCTTCTTCTGTGCTCGTGGGAAAGCAGCGCCCCGATGCCGTGGGAAGCGTAGGGCGGCTGCGGCAAGGACTTCCCGAAACCAGGCGGCCCTCCCACTCTCCTCCAGGTCCCCCAGAAAGAACTCTCGATCTTCCTCAGGGAGCAGGAGACGCAGGGCCAGGCGGGCCAGAAAAGGAACCCCTTGGTGCCGCCCGCTCATGGCAGCTTCAGCTCCGGCTCGAGACCGTCGGCCATCCGCCGAAGGTCGGTCAGAGAACGGCGGGTGGCCGCCAG
>CBDUAX010000388.1:0-4962 GCA_965365235.1 uncultured bacterium | reverse complement strand
GGAACACGATGACCCTCTACTACGGCGCCGCCGGGTTTGACTTCGACCAGGATGGAGTCCATGAGGACGCCATCTTCCAAGGGGAGATGGTGCGGAAATGATCCCGGACCTCGGTCCAGGAGGGAGAGGCAAGGGAGGACGCCGTCTACCGCCTGGGCTGAAGCTGTGATCCTCCGCCGGGAAGGTTGAGGACAAGTGAGGAGAGCGCAATGAGACGCCTGATCCCAATCCTAATCGGATGTTTGTCGGCCTGGAGCCTCTCCCCAGAGGGATTGATGGCTCAACAGACTCAGACCGCCGCCGAGCTTGCCTTGGAATCTCTCCTCGAGATGCCGGTCAGCACAGCCGCAAAGTACGAACAGAGACAGACCGAGGCCCCTGCTTTCGTCACCATTATCACCCGGGATGAGATCCGGACCTTCGGGTATCGGACCCTGGAAGATGTCCTTTGGAACCAGACGGGGTTCTACGCCGGAAACGACCGGCAATATTCAGAGGTGGGGTTCCGGGGTGTCGGTCGTTCCGGGTACTACAACAACAAGCTTTTGGTCCTGGTGGACGGGCATAGCGTTAGCGATCCATTCTCCGGGGGGTCTCGGATCGGGGGGGCCCAGAGCATCGATCTGGAAAATGTGGAACGGATCGAGTTGGTCCGGGGGCCGGGTTCTACGCTCTATGGTGCCCGGGCCATGCTGGCCGTGGTGAACCTGGTCACTCGGAAGGGTAGGGACCTTGATGGCCTCGAGCTGAACGCGGATCTGGGGTCTTTTGGCGCACACGGGGCTTCTGCCCGTTACGGAACCGTTCTGGGGCCGAAGGCGGACCTGGCCTTCGCTGTTTCCTGGGCGTCTAGCGAAGGGGAAGACCTCTACTTCCCCGAGCTTGACAAT
This sequence comes from uncultured bacterium, assembly GCA_965365235.1. Classification (GTDB taxonomy): domain Bacteria; phylum Gemmatimonadota; class Gemmatimonadetes; order Longimicrobiales; family Gaopeijiaceae; genus CBDUAX01. The sequence goes on along the minus strand of CBDUAX010000388.1, from coordinate 4,072 downwards.
CCGGTTCTCAATGGTGGGCGAGCCCAGGATCTGGACTGGGAACGAAGGGGTAGGGCCTTACTGACCCTCCGATTCGAGGATTTCTTTCTCCAAGCCTCTGCCGCGGAACGAAGAAAAGGGATCCCCACTGCCGTCTATAAATCAGCATTCAATCATCCCGACGCTGAGAGCACCGACGGGTCCTTATTCCTGGAAGGTCGGTACGTTCGAGGCCTTGGGCCGGCAACTGAGCTGACCCTCAGAGGGTACGCTGACTCTTACGACAATAAGGGGGTCTATCCTTTCAGCGCAGATCCTGACGAGTCCAATGCGGCTCGGAACTCCCTCGAGGGTCGGGCTGTAGGGGCGGAGGTCCGTATTCGGTGGGACCCCAGCTTTAGCCAGCGGTTGGTGATCGGCGTCGAAGGAAACCGGGTCTTCCGGGCCTCCAGCGAGTTCGATGGGATACCGGACGCCTATCGGGGGGGGGACTTTCCATTTTGGATCCTCTCCGGGTTCCTCCAGCATGAGATGCAGCTGACAGAAAGACTGGTCCTCACCGCGGGGATCCGGAGGGATGAATACTCCACCCAAGGGAGTGCTACCACACCCAGGGCGGCCCTGGTCTTCCACGCCGGGGAGTCCACTTCGTTCAAGGTCTTGGCTGGCGATGCTTTCCGGGCCCCCAACACCCTGGAGTTATTCGTCACCCAACCCTCAGGTGCTTTGCTGGCCAATTCCGCCCTTGATCCGGAACGGATCAGGAGTTTCGAGGGCATCTGGCAGCAGCGTATCGGGCCGGTGGCCACGACGGTTTCCATCTACCACAACGAAATTCGGGACCTTGTGGACCTGGTCCAGGTGCCGATGCCCGACAGCCTACGAGCCTACGGCACCCTGATCTTCCAGCAGCAGAACGTGGATAACGTTCGCGCCCAGGGTATGGATCTGGAAGCACGGGCGGCCCTGCCGGGAGGAATCATCTCCAGAATCGGCTACGGTTTCTCCCGAGCCTTTGATCGCGACACCGGGGCCCGAGTGGTGAATTCACCGAAACACCAACTCCGGCTCTCTGCGTCAAGCGAATGGTGGGGTTGGGGCACCTTCGGCGTTGCCGCACGGGCTGAAAGTGGCCGCCGTACCCTCTTTGGTCAGGAGACCGACCCGATGACCGTGTTCGACTTCACAGCGACGTCCCGACCCTTCATGGACCACCTCACAGTTCAGTTGTTGGCCCGAAATCTCTTCGACGCAGCCTACCCGCTTCCCTCCGGATCGCAGCATGTGCAGGCCATGATCCCGCAACCGAGCCGTAGCCTTTCGCTCCGAGCCGAGCTCCGCTGGTAAGTCGCTAAGAAGCGAGGAACCAAGATGCCCATGCCGACCCTCAACCCACGCACGAAGAACCAGGGCCTCGAATGGCTCAGGCTCGTGCTGTGTTTTTGGGTTTTGGGACTGGCCGGTGGATTCCTCCCGCTGGCCATCGAGGCCCAGGAGATGGCTCTCCCGGCCGAAACCCAGTGGTCCCTCTTTGACCGTATCCTGGGATTCGACCGGGCGCTGGGTGAGAGAACAGGCGACGGTCTGGTCGTGGGCGTGGTCTATCAGGGACGGAACCGGGTGTCTTCAACAGCACGGGGGGATCTCCTGGATGCGGCCCGGGACGGGTCAGGCCGGATTCTGACCTCCGACCGGGTCCGCCTGGTCTCCATCGATCTGACCTCCATTTCGGAACTGAGGCGTGAGGTCAGTGAGGAGGCGGTAGACCTCCTCTATATCACCCCCCTTCGGGCCCAGGACGCGTCGGAAATCGCCGATATGGCGAGGGGCAGTGGCGTACCGACGCTGACCGGGGTTCGTGAGTACATGGAAGAAGGCGTGTGCCTCGGGCTGGGCGTGAGAGGAGGCCGGCCCGAAATCCTGGTGAACCTCGATGTGTGTCGGGCCGTGGGGATGGACCTCAACTCCGAGCTCCTCAAACTGGCGACGGTGGTGGGACCCCGGCCGTAAGGGCCAGGCCGTTCTCACCCATGGGAAAGAACCGTACGATGACTGCGATGCCGCGTAGACTGAGATGGCCAAGGAAAGATCGAGGCGATAGAGGGCCTACCGCCCTCCGACGGCCCCTTTCCATGAGCCTCGGGTTCCTGATTTTCTTCTTCCAGGGCGTGCAGGGGCAAACCGGGGAGGTGGAGTTGTCTCTCGACGACTTGCTGAACCTGACCGTGAGCTCGGCCTCGAAGTATACCCAGAAGAGTTCCGACGCTCCGGCCAACATCACCATCATCACCGCGGAGGAGATTCGCCGGTACGGATTCCGGGATCTTGCGGAAGTCGTAGCCACCTTGACCTCCTTCTCCAACTCCACGGACCATACCTATTCCTACACCGGCGTTCGGGGCTTCGCCCGCCCGGCCGACTACAACAACCGGGTTCTGGTCCTCCAGGACGGGACTACCCATAACGAGACCGTCATCGGAGCTGGGGCCATCGGCGGCTCCCGCTACCTGGACATCGAGGATGTGGAGAGAGTGGAGGTGGTGAGAGGGCCCGGGTCGTCCCTGTACGGCACCCGAGCCATGTTCGCGGTAGTGAACGTGATCACCAAGCGAGGAGCGGACCTGGAGGGGGCTCGGGTTTGGGGAGAAATGGGGAGCTTTGGACAACAGCAGGGGACGGTCCAATACGGACGGTTGTACGAAAACGGCTTGGATCTGGTTATTTCCGGAGGGTGGGAGGACCGGGAAGGGGCAGATTTCTTCTTCCCGGAATTCGAAACCGCCGAGTCCAATTTCGGACGGGCCGAAGGCCGTAACTGGGGTGAGCTTCTACGAGGTCGAGTCAAGGCGGAACTGGGATCATGGAGAATCTGGGGTGCGGCCTACGACCGGGGTCGCGGGACCCCGGTGCCGGCTCACGGATCGGTCTTCAATGATGCCTCCGCGAAAACCGAGGACAAGGCCTGGACGGCCGACCTGAAGTACGAGAAGGACCTCTCGGCCCCTGTAGCCCTCACCGTCCGCGGGTACGCCAGGCACTTCTCCAGCCATCATGTCTATCCACACTCCGGGAATCGGATAGACGTGGATCTTGGCGCGACCTGGGTAGGGTCCGAAGCCCGCGTTCGATGGGATCTGGGGCCGGATCACAGGGTGGTGGCCGGAACGGAGATGCAGTGGACCCCCACCGCCGTTTGGGAACTAGACGACGAGCTGGGGGAGGCGGCTTTCGACGGTGACTATCCGTACTCCATCTTCTCCTTCTTCCTCCAGGACGAATACCAGGTCACGGGGAACCTGGCGGTCACCCTCGGGGCCCGTCACGACCGGTACTCCTCAACCCGACACGCCACCACGCCACGGGCGGCCGTGGTCTTCCACCCCTGGGAGAAGAGCACGCTGAAGGTCCTTTGGGGAAACGCATTCCGAGCCCCCAACATCTATGAGGAGAATTTCGAATCGGCGTATGCCAGCCACCTGGCCAGTGTCAACCTGAGATCCGAAGAGATCCAATCCACGGAGGTGGTGTGGGAGCAGCGGCTGACCGGCGGGTTGGCTGGAAAGCTGGGGGTCTTCCGTAACGACGTCACCAACCTCATTGATCAGAAACCGGTGGCGAGGCCCGAAGGATGGCCCCCCTCCTCAACCGGCCTTCCCTACGCCCTCCAGTTCGATAATGGAGAGAAGATCCGGGCCGAAGGAGTTGAGGCCGAGGTCAGTGCCGCGTTTCCGTCCGGTTTCCTGGGGTATCTCCGGTATGGTTTACAACGGGCCGAGGTCTTCTCCAGCGGACAGGAGGCTCCAAACTACCCAACCCATTCGGTGAAGGCAGGTGTGTCGCACAGCTTCCCCGGGTGGGGATCTCTGGGATCGACCTTCCTCTGGGAGTCCAGCCGGTTGACCCTGGCAGGGCCGGAAACCGAAGGGTATTCGGTTCTCGACGCCACCCTCTCGACTGAACCGATCCTGGGGTATCTGACCGTTTCGCTCTACGGGAAGAACCTTTTGGACACGAAGTATGCCCTCCCCAGCGGGCCCCAGCACAGCCTGATTTCCATTCCCCAAGCGGGACGGAGGTTCGTGGTTCGCTTGGG
>CBDUAX010000387.1:0-4966 GCA_965365235.1 uncultured bacterium | reverse complement strand
TCCTGGACCGCAACCCCCGCCAGGGGGACCGTCACATCGCCGACCTCCCCGTCTTCCCCTCGAAGAACGGCCTCCAACTGATGGTTTTCGAACCGGGCTTCGAGAATTCGGCCCTCCTGGACGGCTGCCAGGAGATCGTTGTAGGAGAGGATGGGGCTTCCTCGAGTCAGGATCCAGGCAAGGGAGAGGATCACAAGGCCCACCAGACTCAGGGTCCCGACGGCGACCCCCGGCCGGACCCCGAAGCGGCGAGAGACGGAGCCGAACGCCTCCAGGGGACCAAGATCCTTCCCCGTATCCGGACGCCCCAGGACTGTACGCCTCACCTTCTTCAACTCCTCTTCCAGGAGCTCCGCTGATTGGATACGCTTCGCCTGGTCCTTCTCCAGGAGTTTGAAGATGACGGACTCGAGCCGGCGGGGAACGTCGGTTCGCCACTGCTTGATGGGAAGTGGGGCCTGCTCGAGGGAGCTCCGGATCAGATCCCAGACCTTCTCACTGGAGGTAGGCTCCGCGATGGGCTCGCCACTCCATGGGCCCCGGCCGGTGACGAGGCCGTAAAGAACCACACCCAGGGAAAACAGATCCGTGCGGTGGTCGATGTCCTGGGGCCGTTGGAGCTGCTCGGGGGGTGCAAACCCGGCGGTCCCGGGGACCCCCAGGGCCAGGTTCGTGAGACTCTGAGACCCCACCATCTTCGCGATTCCGAAGTCCAGGACCTTCACGATCTCCCGATCTCCTTCCCGGGTGATCATGACGTTCTCCAGCTTGAGATCCCGGTGGACGATCCCCTCGTCGTGGGCGGCCTTCAGAGCCCGACACAGCTGGAGGGCCAGGTCCAGGGCCCGAGGGATGGGGAGCGGCCCTTCTTCTGCCAGGATCTCCGTGAGGGTCGTGCCCTCCACGAAGTCCATGGTGAAGTAGAAGAGCTCCTCATCGTCATCCTCCTCAAAATCATAGACGATGACGATCTTGTCGGTCCGTTTCCCAAGGCGGCGGAGGAGGACGCTCTCCCGGCGGAACCGCTGGATGGCTTGGTGGGCTTCTTCTTCGCCGAACCGGCGACGGTCAAAGACCTTCACCGCCACGATGTCGTCCATCTTCCGGTCCAGCACCTTGTAGACGACCCCGAACCCCCCTCTCCCCAACAGCTCCAGAACCTCATACCGCCCAGCCAGGATCCGTCCGATGAATGGATCCTTCTGGGGCGGGCGATCCATTAGCTCCGTACCGTCCTGGGGACAGTGCGTGAGGTCGTCCTCAAAGGACTGGAGGCATTCGGGGCACCGCTTCACGGTGTCGCCCGGGATCGGTCAGGGAGAGAGTCCAGAAGACGCATGAGTAGAATATTGCACCCCACGGGCCCCCCGGGTACCGTTACCCCATTCACTCAACCCAAGCCTCCTCCCCCACTAGGGGATCCGATTCAGGACCTTTCCGAATACCTGATCGGCGATCTTCTCCGCCAACTGGGCCAGGAGTGTCTCTTCGATCTCGGCCCGTTGTTGTGCCTGGGTGACCGGATCGAAGAGTCGGACCTGACTTCTGCTCAGGTCGAGGGTCCTGGGGTCCCCTTCGTAGATGCCCCGCTGGAACGGTCCATCCTCCTGTTGAGTGACCAGGAAATCCTCCAGGTCTCGTCCATACCGGTCCACGATGAGGATCTGTGCGTGGACCTCGTAACGGAGCGTCCCTTCCTCCTCGACGAAGGTAGTGGCGGTTCCACGATCCGTCCTTGTGTTCCGGGTCTGGTGGCGGAGGTCTTCCTCGGAGATGGTGAAGTGGACGAGCTCTATGAGCACGCCGAACTCGGCTCCGAGCTCCTCCAGAACCCTTTCAGGCCGAAGGGTTAAGCCCCGAGGGGTGAGGCGGCGCGTGACGGTTCGGACCAGGACCGGATCGGGGACGGCCACGAAGAGGGGTGGGTGCCGCCAATAGTCGAGCTCCAGGATGTCCGAGAGAAGTTGAGTGACGTTCGTCTCGCCCAGTCCCTGGAGGTCGGGGGTTTGGGTAATGGGGAAAACCACGGTCCCCAGGGTCCCCATCGACAGAGCCCGGTCCTGGAGATCGGCTGCGGTCCGGTTCAGTTCATCGAGATCCGGGCTTTCAGGGTTTCCAGGACCCGCAGCAGCCCCTGCTTGCGCCTGAGCGGACGCGGCCATGGCTTCCTCCGCCAACCCGAAAGCCCGGCGGAAGCCTCGTCGACCTTCCTCCGCCAGCGCCCAGTCCAGGAGAAGGTGTGCTTCGGAGGCGAAGGACTTTCGTCGTTGGTCTGGGTTCGCCTCGAAGTCACTTCGTGCTCGGATCAAAGCCCGCCGGCCAGTGCCCCACTGGCCCCGCTGTGAGGCATCTCGACCTTCGGCCAACAACTCCTCGATGGCGGCATCGAATCTGGCTCGACGTGTCTCGGCATAGTCTGCCGGCGCCGGGACCCGGACGCCCACAGCCCTGGCTCGGGCCAGCAACCGGTCCATTCGCCGGTACTCCTCGCTGGCAGCGACGGTGTTCCCGGCCAAAACCCGAGCCTCGGAAGCCTCGAGGCTCTCCGTGAGGGCGGAGTCGCCAACTTCCATCAATCGGTCTCGGGCCTCGGTGAGTTGGGCATCCTTCTCCAGGGCTTCGATATACCGGTCCGCCGCCCGATACCACTGCCCGTAGGCCTCCGCCTCCATCCCCTCCTGTAGGCGGTCGGTGGCGGAAGCGCAGCTGGAAAGAAGGACCACCAGACAGAGAGATGTCAGGTTCCGGATTCTAGACATCGGCTGACTCGTTCAATTTGGATCGGTCGAGGTTGTCTCCGGGGCAGGGGTCGCCCATACCCCGGGGTGGGCGTCTCCTCCTCCAAGTATCGGCACCGGGAGGGTCTCTGGTTAAGGTATTTTTTGTCCCTTCCGGTCGGTTCTGGCTTTTTTCCTGGTCCCTCATCCCTCCACTCCCATGGGAAAACAGCTTGCGTCCGACGGCATCTTCTGCCCCTCATCCCTCGACTCCCATTGTCATCCAGCCCATCCGGCTGAAGAATGGGGGATCTGGCGTGCCCCGTGGAATGGCCCGGGTCGGATCGGCTCTCCCCACTGTGGGGGGAATGGTCGGCTGAGGGGGTTACCCACATTTCACTCGGTTCGCCACCCTTTCCCCCAGGGTCCGAGGATTCCAGATGCCAGGCCGCACCCTCATCGAGTTGTTGGAGACCAGCGCAAGGCGGTTTCCGGAGAACATCTACCTCCTTGAAAAACCCGGGGACCGCTACGAGGGAACGACCTACGCAGAGACCCGGGAGTTGGTCCGTCGGTTCAGCGCCGGGCTCCAGGCTCTGGGGCTGGCAAAGGGAGATCGGGTCGCCCTGATCAGCGAGGGGCGGGCCCTCTGGGTGGTCGCGGAGATGGCCATCCTTTATGCCGGTGCCATCAACGTTCCTATCTCGGTGAAGATCAATGAGCCGGCGGAGTTGAAGTTCCGCATGGCCCACTCGGGTTGCCGGATGGCGGTAGTCTCTTCCAGCCAGGCCCAGAAGGTGGAAACGATCCGGAAGGACCTGCCGGAGCTGGAAACCCTCATCCTCCTGGACGGTGAGGAGCGGGTCCGGGACGAGGTCGGCGTGGACCGCCTCCTGGCTCTGGGAGACGAATGGCTGAAGGAGAACGGCGAAGCCTTCGAAGCCAGGGTCCGGTCCGTCGAGGAAAAGGATCCCGCCACAATCTGCTATACCTCCGGCACCACCGCCGACCCGAAGGGCATCGTCCTGACGCATCGGAACTACAGGGTGAACGTCGACCAGGGGGCGTCCATGGTCGATCTCGATCCCGATTGGGTCTCTCTGGTGATCATCCCCTGGGATCACTCCTTCGGCCACACCGTGGGCATCTACATCATCATGTTGGTGGGGGCCACGCTGGCGGCGGTAAAGCCGGGCAAGTCGGCCATGGATACCCTCCGCAACATTCCTGAAAACCTGAAGGAAACCAAGCCACACTTCCTCCTCAGCGTCCCGGCATTGGCGGCGAACTTCCGGAAAAACATCGAAAAGGGGATCCGGCAGAAGGGACCCAGGGTGGAACGGCTCTTCCGCATGGCTCTGAAGAACGCCTACGCCTACATCGGAGAGGGATGGAACCGGGGGCAAGGCGCCCGGGCCCTCCGGCGTCCCCTCCACGCCTTCTTCGACCGCGTCCTATTCTCGAAGATCAGGGAAGACGGGTTCGGAGGTCGGTTGGAGTTCTTCATCGGTGGCGGGGCGTATCTGGACGTGGAGATGCAGCGCTTCTTCTATGCCATCGGGATCCCCATGTACCAGGGCTACGGCCTGACGGAGGCGGCTCCCGTCATCTCCACCAACGGGCCCAGGGCTCACAAGCTCGGGACCTCAGGGCGTCTCCTGCCCGACCTGGAACTCCGGGTCATAGACGAGAAAGGCCGAGATCTGCCCACGGGCCAGAAGGGAGAGATCGTGGTCCGGGGGGAGAACGTCATGGCGGGCTACTGGAAAAACCCCTCGGCCACGGCCGAAGCCCTGAAGGAGGGGTGGCTGTTTACCGGCGATCTGGGGTTTTTGGACGAGGACGGCTACCTCTATGTCCTGGGTCGGGTGAAAAGCCTCTTGATCTCCAGTAACGGGGAAAAGTACAGCCCCGAGGGGATCGAAGAGGCGCTGGTGTCCGTGTCCCCCTACATCGACCAGGTGATGCTCCACAACGATCATGACCCCTATACCGTGGCCCTCATCGTTCCGAACAGAGAAGCCTTGAAGACGTTTCTGAGCCAGAAGGAGCTGTCCTGCCTGACGGAGGAAGGTCAGGAGGCGGCCCTGACACTCTTCCAGGAGGCCATCGATTCCTTCCGGAAGGGTGGAGACCGCGAGGGGTTGTTCGAGACCGAGTGGCTTCCGGCGGCTTTCGCCGTGTTGGGGGAGGGGTTCACAGAAGACAACCGAATGCTCAACAGCACCTTGAAGCTGGTTCGGAGGCGG
>CBDUAX010000386.1:0-5010 GCA_965365235.1 uncultured bacterium | reverse complement strand
CCGGAAGCTGTATGTCTGCGGCTCCGGCGAGGGCGAGACCGTGAAGGAGAGCGTGACGGTCAGCTCGTCGCCGCGGACGAGCTCGCAGCTCGAAAGCCGCAGCATCAGCGAGGCGCCTCGAGTTACCTGGAGCTCCAGGATCAGCGCTTCGAGGGGAACTGGAGCACCTCTGGTCGAGTCAGCGCGGGCCTGGCCCACCGGCTCTGGGGCTGGAAGGAAACCCTATCCCTGGACCTCCAGGAGGAAAAATTCCGTTCCGGCGGAGAGCGGGGCCAGAGTACCCTTTTTTACCCGACCCTGTGAGATCCTCTCCTATCTCCTCCTGGGCCGCCCCCTCTCTGGACTGGGCCAGTCGGAGGGTTCCATGGTCCACGCGGTTGCGAAGACTCTCGGGCTCGCGGGAGGCCAGTTCCTCGTTGCCCGTCTCGGAACGGTGTTTGGGGTGGACGAGGCCCGGATCGAAGGCGGCACGGATCGATCCAAGACCTCCCTCGTCCTGGGGAAACGACTTCTCCCCAGGGTAAAGGTGGACTATGCTATCGGCCTCCTGGGTGCACCCAACACCCTCAGAGTCCGTTATGAAGTCGGAAAGGGTTGGGTCCTTCGAACCGAAAGTGGCGCCGAGGCGGGGGCCGACCTGATTTATTCGTTCAAAGAGAGTCGAAAATCGGGAAGCAGGGAGTAGAACGGTAGACAGTGGTGTATAGCCCTCGCCCGACTTCCCGACCTCGATCCCACACGGGCCCACTCCGACTCCGGTACGAAGCTGCGGGAGCCCGTCAAATCAGAAACCGGCCATGGAAGGGTCACACCCGAAATGAACCCCCTCTCTTTTCTTCTGGATCAGGCGCCTGCGACCCGGATCATCCTCATCGGCCTCGTAGCCGTCTTCGGCCATTTCCTCATCAAACTCATCCGGTCGTCCACCGAACGGTTCCTGGCTAGGGCAGGGGACCACTCCCTGACCCCAAAGGACGACGTGGCTCAGCGATTCCCGAAGTTTGCTACCGTCACGAGTCTCGTGGTCAGCGCAGTGACCTTCGTCATCTATTTCGGAGCCGTGGGATTCATCCTGCACGAGCTCTTCCCTCGATTGGACTTGAAGGCCTACCTGGCCACCGCAAGTGTCGTCGGCCTGGCCGTCGCCTTCGGCCTCCAGGGTTTGATTCAGGATATCGTGATCGGGCTGACCCTGGTGTTCACCGATGCTTTCGACGTGGGGGACATGATCGAGCTTTCGGGGAGCGGCGTGTCAGCCCAGGTGGGTCGAGTGGAGAGAATCGGCCTCCGGTTCACGGTCTTGACGAATTTCCAGGGGCAAAGGGTCTACGTGCCGAACCGAAACATCGTCCTGGTCAGCCAGTTCAAGACCGGCGTGATCCGGGCGTATGTGGATGTCCAGATTCCTGACGGGCTCTCTGCCGAAACCGTGCAGGAGGCCGTAGACCGCACTGCTCACGGGTTCCGGTCACAGCACAGAGCCGCGCTACTTACGGAACACGAGGTTTTCGGGGTGCTGGAGGCGGAGGGTGGCGGGTGGAAATATCTGCGCCTTCGATTCCGGGTGTGGCCCGGGCAAGGTTCTCTGGTCGAGACCGTTTTTCGTCAACGAGTCCTCGCTGCCATGCGAGCGCTGGATCCCGACTATCCGGACTGGATGGTGAGTGTGACGTACCGGGTGCAGTAATAAACCACATCGTGCCGGGCCTCCGGGGTTTCGCGGCCACCGCGCCCCCCCACCGTAGCTCGAACGCCGTCAACCCCCGGAGCCGACAGCCTCACCCGTTGGGAATGGGCGCCCGCAACGAGGACACACCGCTTCACCCCTCCTCTTCTCGTCCAGAACCTCCATGAACCCCGATCCGAGGATGGCGGTGGGAAGAGCGATGAGTAGGATTCCCGTCACGGCGAACAGGCCGCCGAAAACCCGGCCGAGTGCGGTGATGGGATAGACGTCACCGTATCCCAAGGTGGTCAGCGTCACAACTCCCCACCACATGGCCCCAGGGATGCTGGAGAACTTTTCCGGCTGGGCTTCGTGCTCTGCGAAGTACATGAGTGCCGACGAAAGCAGGAGGATGAACCCCACCATGGCCAGGGTGAGCACCAACTCGGCCCGCCTTCGGGTGAAGACGCGGCCCAAGGTCCGAAGGGCCTCCGAGTACCGGGCCAGTTTGAGGATACGAAAGAGGCGGAAGAGCCGTACACCTCGAAAGATCCGAAGGTCTGTCCCCGCAAGGGGGAGGTAGAAGGGGAGGATGGCCAGGAGATCGACGAGAAGAAGGGGGGTGAGGGCAAACCGTACCCTGCCGGTGAAAGGTCGGGAATCGGAGGCTCCCTCCACGGAGCTCCACACACGGAGCAGATACTCCGCGCTGAACACCACGACGGAACAGATCTCGAATGCCAGAAATCCGTTTCCCACCACTTCACGGACCGCGGGAACCGTTTCCAGGATGACGGCCAGGACGTTCAGGGCGATGAGGCCCCGAATGGACAGGTCGAAGACACGGCTCGCCTGGTCCCCCGGTCCGGCAATCTCGAGAATTTCCCACACCCCCTTACGCACGCGCATGATCCTTCTCCTCGGGGGGTGCCGGGGAATAGACCGAGAGGGGCGGGGTGGACTCGAGCCAACCCGCCCCTCTTCCTTCACCCAAAGGGGTGTCCTCCTGCCAGCGTTCAGGCCCGCTGAGGCCTCAAAGCCTTTGCTGCTGCCTTTGCCAACGCCGTCTGCTCCTCGGGCGTGGACCAACGGGCCTCCAGAGGCGCCATGGGCATGACCTTCAGACCCAGGAGGAAGGCGAAGCCGATGACCCCGATGACCCCCATAGTCTGGAGAACCTCCAGGTACGTCGGAACGTATGTGGCAATGCTGCCCACCCCTTCACCCACAATTTCCCACCCTGGGAAAAGCTCTGGGGGATGAATGAGCCCAGGAATGACGATGAGGAAGCGCTCGAAGAGGACCCCCACCACCACAAGGGTAGAGGCGAACACCGTCCAGTTCACCGAGGTGCCGGTCCGGCGCACGAACAAGAGGATGGCAGGGACGACGCAGCCTACCAGTATGAGGCCGATCCAGAACATGAAGCTGTGAACCCCTCCGAAGAGGAAGAACATCCCCGCTTCGTGAGAATACGCCAGGTATGCCCGGTGTGCGTTCTCGATGAGAAGCACGTAGAAGGTGACCACCAGAAAGACCGAAAGAAGCTTTCGCCCCAGGTAGATGATGAGCTCCTCATCCAGATGCCGGTCCGTGAAACGGAAGAGTCCTACGATCACGAGGATCATGAGCGCGGCGCCGGAGGAAAGGGCCGCAGCCACAAAGCTCGGAGGGAGCAGCGCCGAGTTGTACAGCTCCCGGGGCACGAAGGCGAAGATGGCGCCGGTGCCGGTGTGGGTACCGATGGCCCAGAGGACCACGACAAGGGAGGTGATCTTTGTCAGCGTCCCCTTTTCCTTGAAGAGGGCCCAAAGGTAGAGCACACAAATCATGATGTGCCCCGAGTACAACGCCGGGTTGATGGAGAACATGGAGGTGGCGTTGACGTAGGTGAACGGCTTTGTGAAGACCCGGTCGAGGCGGCCCTGGTCGGTGAAGATGGAAAGGAGCCCGGCGATGAGAAACAACATGGCCAGGTAGGCCGCGATCCTTGCGAACGGCTTGTACTCCATCTTCCCGAACACACCGTAGAGCCCCGAAACCACCAAGGACCCGGCAGAGAGGCCGATGTAGAAGATGGCCATGGAGATCTGGAGCCCCCACGGGACCCGGTTCGACATCCCAGACAGATACAGGCCCTTGTAGTGCATGACCATCGTCGCCACAAAACCCGCGATCCCAAAAGCTGCCAGGGCCGCCATGGTGACGATGTATCCCGGTGACCTTCCTTCGATTTTCTTGAATTGGACGTCCATTCGGAAATCCTTGTTTTTCGGGCCGAAATTACAGGCCGATGTAGTAGACTTTCGGCTCCGTTCCCAGGTCCTCCCGTATTCGCCTCGTCGGAGCTTCGGCCACAAGCGTCGCGACTTCGCTCCCGTGGTCATTCAGATCGCCAAACACCAGTGCCCTGGCACCGGTGGCCTCACAGGCTGACACACAAGCCGGCAGTTCGCCGTTGTCTACCAGGTGGGCGCAGAAGTTGCACGATTCCGCCACCCCGTGAGAGCGCTTTGGATACTCCTTGTTGGGCCACTCTTCGCCCTCTTTGAAGTTGAAGTACCGGGCATTATAGGGGCAGGCGATCATGCAGTAACGACAGCCGATGCAGCGGTGGTGGTCCACCAGGACGATCCCGTCCTCCCGCTTATAGGTGGCCTGGACCGGACACACCTGGGCGCAAGGGGGATGATCACAATGGTTGCACATCAAAAGGACTGACTTCTCCTCCCCACCCTCCCCGTCTTCTTTCTGTCTTATGTCCACCTTCCGGATCCAATGGACGTCCCAACGCTCGTCCTCATGGAAGGCGACGTTGTTCTCTTCCCTGCAGGCGTCCATACAGGCCGTGCACCCCTCCCGACACTTGGTGAGGTCGATGACCATCCCCATTCGCTTTCCACCCAGGATGCTTCCGGATACCGCGGCATCCGCCGTGCAAGAGGAAAGGACCGGAAGGCTCAGCGCCCCTGAAGCACCGGCCAGTAGGGTTCCACTTCGTTTGATGAACTTTCGCCTATCCATGACTCACCTTTCGGCGGCCAGACGTTCGGCCTCCGTTTCGGGGTAGAAATGGCAGCCGAAACAGTCCAGGCTGACGCTGGCGGCATTGTGGCACTTGTCGCAGAACTCGGCTCTGTTCACATGACAATCGCCACATCCCGCCAGGGTTACTCCCGCCGGAACTCCGCTTCGCACCACTTCTTCCCTCACTTCTTTCAGGAAGTCCATGTGGTAGAAGCGCATGTACTCCGTGTCCCTGAAGCAGTTTTCCCAGCGGGTGTCCACCGGCTCCAGAAACACCTCTGGCACCTCGCCCCGCCCATCGAAGGCGAAGCCTACCA
>CBDUAX010000385.1:0-5013 GCA_965365235.1 uncultured bacterium | reverse complement strand
GGGCGAGGGAACAACCGTGGACCAACCCCTTCCATTGACGGACTGCCTCTCCGTGCAGATGTTTTGCCGTCGATCATGATGTTTTGAACCTGGGAACGCTGAGCAAGATGAAGGAAAGAACCACCGCCTCGTTTATTGGCTTTATTGCCTTTTTCGGCGTCTTCCGAGACGGCGGGGTGATCGTTTGTTCCTAGGTTTCTGAACGAAGAGAACAAGAGGCCGCCGGAACAGCCGGCGGGGCCTCTTCTTTTTTTGTACCCACAAGAGTCTCAAGGAGTTTACCAGTGAGTCCTCTGGATTCCCCGAGAAATGCCATCGACGAGATCGACCGAGCGCTTATCGCTCTGTTGGGACGGAGAATGGAGGCGGTCCGGGAGATCGGGGCGCTGAAGGGCCAGGATCAGGAAACGCCTATCCACGACCCCAGACGGGAACATGACATCTTCACCTTCTGGGCCACCGAAGGGGAAAAGGCGGGACTGCCCGGGTTTTTCCTGGGGCGGCTCCTTCGTGAGATTCTCTCTCACTCTCGGAGAGACCAGGAACGGCACCTGAGGCCGTCGGCTGTCTCGGAGAGTCCGAGACTCCGGGTGGGGTATCAGGGCGCCGTTGGGTCCACCGCCGAGATGGCTGCGGAAAAACTGCTCCAACCCCGGACGGATGGGGCCGTGGAAAGAAGCGGGTTCGAAACCTTCTCGGGCGCCCTGGATGCCTTGGAAGGGGAGGAGATCGACTACCTCCTTCTTCCCATCGAGAACACGGTGTCGGGGAGCATACATGAAGTCTACCGGGAGCTGGCGAATCGGAATGTCTTCCTCGTAGACGAAGAGGTCTTGCCCATTCACCACTGCCTGGCGGCTCTCCCAGGTACCCACATCGAGGACCTCACCGTGGTGCGGTCGGATGCCGATGCCTTCCAGGAATGCAAGCGCTTCCTCCGAGGCCTGGTGGGGACCAGGGCAGAAAGCTGGTACGCCTCGGCGGCGGCGGCTTCCTCCGTTTCCCAGGCCGGGAATCCTTCCATCGGAGCCATCTGCTCCCCTGAGGCAGCCGAGATGGCCGGGCTAGAGGTCCTCGCCGAAGAAGTTTCGGATTTCAAGGAAAACCGTACCCGGTATGTGTTGCTCTCCCGCACCGCAGAGGAGGTCGATCCTCGTATCCATGCCAAAAGCTCCCTTCTCCTCACGGTAAATCACCAGCATGGGGCATTGGCGGAATGTCTCCGGGCCTTCGCCAAAGAAGGACTGAACCTTACCAAGTTGGAGAGTCGACCTCTCCCCCAACGCCCATGGGAGTACCTCTTCTATATCGATGTGGAGGGGAACGTCCGGGACGAGCGCATGCGAACGGCCCTGGACTCCATGCGGGAATTCACCGGGAGTTTGAGAGTTCTGGGCTGCTACCCTTCCCGGACGGGGGGGGAACCGGCCGTGGCACTCCCCTCCAGGAGGTTGGTGGAGGGGCCTGAGAAGGAGGAGGCGTGCCCAACTGTGGTTGGTTCCGGCGTCGTCGGGGACACGCTCGCGAGCCTCCCGGAGAGTGGTCGTAGGTCGGTGATCAAGGTGGGATCTGCCGAGATTGGGAGTGACCGGTTCACCCTCATCGCGGGGCCCTGCGCCGTGGAGAGCCGGGAACAGATTCTGGTATCGGCCGAGCTGGTCGCCTCTGCCGGAGCCCAGATTCTGAGAGGGGGTGCCTTCAAACCCCGGAGTTCACCCTACTCTTTCCAGGGGCTTGGGCGGGAAGGTCTCGAGTACCTGGCAGAGGCCGGGCGAAGCTATGGACTACCCGTAGTTACCGAATGTCTGAGGGTTGAGGATGTGGGTTTGGTGGCGGAGTCCGCGGACATGATCCAGGTCGGTGCCCGGAACATGCAGAACTTCGAGCTGCTGAAGGCACTGGGGCGTTTACGGCAACCCGTCCTCCTGAAAAGGGGGATGAGCGCCACGGTTAAGGAGCTACTCCAGGCCGCGGAGTACATCCTTGCGGGGGGCAATCATCAGGTTGTCCTCTGTGAACGTGGAATCCGGACCTTCGAGACGGCTACCCGGAGCACGCTGGACGTCTCCTCGGTCCCGGTCCTGAAGGAGCTCACCCACTTGCCGGTGATCGTCGATCCTTCCCACGCCGCAGGAAGGCGGGATCTTGTCGTGCCCCTGGCCCACGCGGCAGCGGCAGTAGGGGCCGACGGGTTGATCGTCGAAGCTCACCCAGTTCCGGCTGAGGCTCTCTGTGATGCCGAACAGGCACTTTCCCCAGAGGACCTGCTTCGCCTTGTTGCGGGCCTTGGACCCATCGTGGAAGCGCAGGGGAGGCGCTTCGAGACCGGGGCTCCCGGGGGAGGGGCTTGAGACGACCTTCGGCCCGGGGCTACCGAAACCAGTCCGCCACGGTCTTGTGTTGGTGGACGTAATCCCCGATGGCTCGGACGCGAGCCATTTCTTCCTCGTCTAGCGGCCCGGCTGTCAGGGCCCCCAGAGCCTGGCGCATCTCCTCGTCACTCTTCGGGCCTGTGATTGCCACATGGACGTGGGGATCGGAGAGGGCGAACCGGTAACAATCGGGAGCGGTGAGAGGAGCCTCCCCTGGAGGCATCCTCTTCGGATTCAGGAGGTCTCCCCACCGGAGGCAGGTAAAGGCCACGATACCAGGGCCACCTTTGGGGAGGTGGGGGAAGATATCCTGCTCTGCCCCCCTATGGGCGGCATTGTAGCGGAGATGGAAGATGTCGTAGCGGTCTTCGGCCAGGAAAGCCCGGAAAAGGGGACGCTGGTGACTTGAGATGGCCAGGTGCCGGAAAGTCCCGTTCCGGCGTTCTTTCTCTGCGGCTTCGAGGATTTTCGGACCCGGCGCCTTTTCATGCCACCCCAGAAGTAGGACGTCAACGAAATCCAGGCGAAGGCCTTCCAACCCCTTCCTCACGCTCCGAGCCAGAAGAGCAGGGTGGCGGGCGTACACCTGGAGAACCACGCAGAGCTCCTCCCGATGCCCAGCTGTCAGATCCCGGATCGCGAGGGCCATCCCGGGGGTCCTTGTGGACCCCCAGAAGAAGTAGTTCACCCCGGCATCGAAGGCCTCGTGACACGCCCCCCTGGATACGCCGTAGGAAGACCCGATCCCAAGTCGGGAAACCAAAATCCCAGTTTCCCCCAGGGGTACCCTCTCCGTGAGGTCCGTGGACCGATTCATCTTCCATCTCCCTTGTCCTTCACACGTGGAATCCCCGCAACCTCCAGGAAGGTGAAGAGGGTGGTGGCCAAGGTATGGATCAACTTGAGGGCGAGGCGTTTTAGCATGCTTTCCTCCGGGTCGAACCGGGTGGGTTCATACACCCCGAACCGGTGTTCTGCTGAAGGCGGCCACGGGGTTCAGAATGTTCCTGCACTGGGGGTTGGTACAACCCGGGCAGCGCAACCCGTACTGGGTGGAACATGCCTCTCCCCTCTCTAAATGCTCGAGGACCATGTCTGCCAAAGCATCCTGAAAGAGGGGCTCTCCGTTCAGGGACGGAGCCCTTTTGAACTCCGAGATTCCAACCTCCTTGGCGAGGTGGGCATACTCGATATCGATCTCGGACAGCGTTTCGATGTGGTCGCTGGTAAAGGCGATGCCGATGACCAGCACCCTTTTCTTCCCCTTGGCGCCCAACTCTTTGATGACCCGCTCCGTGCTGGGGCCCAGCCACCTCACCGGTCCCACCTCGGACTGGTAGGAAAGGAGAAACTGGTTCCCGAATCCGCCCTCCTTTAACACCTCGTGGACGCTTGCACCCACTTCCTGAGGATATGGATCGCCCCGGTCGATGATATTGAGAGGGAGGGAGTGGGCGCTGAAGAGGAGAAGGACGTCATCTCGGTCTTCTTCCGCAAACTCCTCAAGTCCGTCCACCACCATCTTGGTCATGGCTTTGATAAAACCCGGGTGGGTTGGCCACCGATCGATGACGCTCCACTCGAACTCGTTGGCCATCCCCAACTTCCCCGCCACCCTCCAAAGCTCGTTGAGGCTGGACCCGGTCGTGGCACAGGAGTAGTGCTGGTACTGCGTGAAGGCGATGGCCCGACGCACCCCGTCGGCCTTCATCTGCTTCAACGCGTCTCCGCTGAATGGGTGAACGTACCGGAAGGCCACATAGAACTTGTGGGGAGCGGTCTCCGGCGAGACCCGGTCCAACCGTTCCACCATCCCCGCTCCCTGTACCCGTGTCCAGTGCAGGATCGGCGATCCGCCGCCAATCTCCTCATAGAGCCTGGTGACACTGGGGGTCCGACGTTTGGCGATGAACGGGCCCAGCCACCGCTGAATCGGAAGTTGGATGATCTCCCGGTCCTGGAAGAGCTCCAGAAGGAAAGGGCCCACGTCCTCCGGAACCGCGGGACCCCCCATATTGAGAAGAACGATCCCGGTTGGGCTTTTTTCACCGTCTCGGGGGGTTTTCGACCCCTGTTTTTTGGCTTCTGTCATGAGACGCAACTACCCCCTCGTTGCGCGTCCGATCCCCGGGGTGCAAACTGATTTTCTACCCAGTGAAATAAGATCGGGACTCCGGAACGGAGGTATGAAGCATGCGACCGACCCTTACCCTTTCCAGCGGGCTCCTGTTGGCGATCGGCTTCGGGCTCCTCGCCACCCCCCTTGGTGCGCAGAAGAGACCCATGACCATCCTGGATCTCATTGCGGTCCCTCGGATCCAGGATCCACAGCTCTCCCCTGACGGCACCCAGATCGTCTATGTCCAGGCCGAGGCGGATTGGGAGGAGAACCGAACCATCTCCCACATCTATCGGGTGAACTCCGATGGCTCGGGGACGGTCCAACTCACCTATGGGAAGGAGGGGCAGTCGAGCCCGCGCTGGTCCCCAGACGGCGAGTCCGTCGCCTTTGCGGCGAATCGGGAAGACGCCGAGGGCAGCCAGATCTATCTCCTGAGTTGGGAGGGGGGGGAAGCCCGGCGGGTGACGGACCATGAGACATCGGTAAGTAGCTTCTCATGGTCCCCTGACGGTCGTTTTC
>CBDUAX010000384.1:0-5037 GCA_965365235.1 uncultured bacterium | reverse complement strand
GGGAGTGACGGGTGAGAAAATCGAACCGAATAGACTCCCTCGCTGAGGCCGGAGATTCGAAAGGCACCGTCGGCGTCGGTTTCGGTAGATGCTGACGTGCCCTGGAGCTCGACTCTGGCACCCACAAGGGGGGTCACCCCGGTCTCGTCCAGGACCACGCCGGTGAGGCTGGCCCGTTGTGCTTCAAGGATGGTCTGCCCCCTCTGGTCCTGAACCCGGTCTACCTCCCCTCCCACCTCCCGGATCCCCGCCAGGATCAGCTGCCTCCCACCCCGGTGGTCGGGGGCCGACGCTGCACTGGGCATCCGGATCCGCCATTCGGTCACGATCCAGGTTCCATCGGGGAGTCCCTTGAAGACGACTCTTCCGCCTACAGCGTCATTCCGGAGCCCCGGATCGAGATTGTCATAGGTGTAGTCGACGTGACTCAGTTCCGCCGTCACCGGATCTACCCAGACCACACCCCGAATCTCTGGAAGGGTTCTGTCGTCGGTGGGCTCGAAGGAGATGCCGAGGAGGCCTTCGGTGTCCCGGTTCCCGGTGGTTACCCCCAGGCAGTGGGTGTCCAGGAACTCGTCCGAGAGGAGGACCCTCGCGTCAGGGGCATAGTAGAGGTCCCCGTCCGGGTCGGGTTGCATGAACCCCTGGGTCATAAGGGTTGCTGCCGGAAGGCTCTCGAAGGGGGCGGACTGGTACCCCTGACTCGCGCGCCGTTGTTCCGACAGGACACGGCGACCCTGCTTGTCCAGATCCCGGAAGAAACGAACGGTCCGGTAGCGGTAGAGACCGGTTTCATCCGTGAGGGCCGCCGCAGCCAAAGCTTTCCGTGCTTCCTCCCAGAGGGTGGCCACAGCTTGCCCCGACTCGGGCCGTACCTCGCACCGCCGTTCCCCCTCCACCTCCAAACCCGCCAGCCGGATCGCTCTGACCTGGGCCACCAGGCGAATGTCCACCGTATCACCCACTGTCAGGGTGAATGGATCCGAGGAGGTACTTGCGTGGCCGATCCGGTCAGCCCGCACAGTGAACGCCCCCCCCTTTGGGGCACGAATCAGAAATCGGCCCGCGGCATTGGAGAGGACCGTCCCGACATCGCCCTCCACCCCCAACAAAACGATCATCGCCCCTTCCAGCGGCAGGCCCGTCTCACCGTTCAGCAGCTGGCCCCTGACAACCTGGCCGGCGGTCAGGGAGGGGAAGAAGAGGAGAGGGGTCAGAGCCGCCAGGAGAATTCGGCGCATGGGTCGCTTGGGCCGTGCACGGGGAAAAGGTACATTCCTCACATAATGTAACCGCGTGCGGCCCCGGAGGTCCCTTCCTGGGGCTAGTCGAAGCCGTTGAGAGAACCTGCCCATTACCGGGAGCTTGTCATGGCTGGCCGACCCCTTGTTGGCTTCCTCCTCCTCATCTGGATTTCCTCTCCAGCGCATGCCCAGAGCCGGGGATTCCAACCTGAGGATTACTACGAGATCGTGACGGTATCGGAGGCCTCGGTGGCCCCAACGGGGAACTTCGTGGCCTTTACGGTGACCACCGTCGTGGAAGAGGAAAACAAACGGCATCGAGCCATCTGGCTCCAACCTCTCAGCAACGGTCGGCCAGATGGCGAGGCGTTCCGGATCTCGGATCCCACGGTGGAGTCCTCAGCCCCTATCTGGTCCCCCGGTGGAGACCTGCTCTCCTTCAACTCCCGACGCGGGGACGACCCGAACACCGTCTGGTTCCTCAGGGTCGGGGGGCCCGGAGGGGAGGCCTTTCATATCGACGGGGTCGAGGGGGTCCCTACATGGTCGCCGGATGGGACGTTTATCGCGTATACCCATGCTCCAGAGGAAGAAACGGTAGGTGAGGAAAGAGACGGGTGGATCGCCCCGGATGCGGTTTCGAAAACACTCGACTCAAGCAGGTTCGATGGAAGGGTCATCACTTCCATTCGGTACAAACGCGATGGAACACTAACTCTCAGACCCCATTTCTCGGTGGAAGAAAAACGTCAGCTCTTTGTGGTCCCGGCTTCAGGAGGGATCCCAACTCAGTTGACCTCGCTGGGATTCCATGTGGGATCGGTTCAGTGGTCCGCGGATGGGCGCCAACTCTTCTTCACGGGCGATGAGTACGAGGATGAGGAGCTGAACCAGGAGAATACGGGAGACCTCTGGACCATCCCGGTGAACGGGGGCACAGCCCGTCGACTGACCACGAACCCGGGAACCGAATCAGAGCCCTCCATCTCTCCGGGGGGGGGACAGATGGCCTTTCGGTACAACCGGGAGCGTGGCGCTGAATCGGATATCCTGGTGGTGGACATGGGACCCGACGGAAGCTTCAGGGGAGCCCCCCTGAACCTGACGGGAGAGTGGGATCTGTCTCCCGGATCTCCCCAATGGAGCGCCGACGGCTTGTCCATCCTTTTTTCTGCCGGGACCGGCGGGAACGCCCATCTCTTCCGAGTTCCGGCTCAAGGAGGTCCGGTCGAACAGGTTACCACTGGGGACCGACGCCTTTCTTCCTTCTCCATGTCCACCGACGGTTCCATCATGGCCTTCACCGCCAACGATGCGGTAACCCCTACAGAACTTTACGTCGCCACAGGTGACGGGGTCACCGAGCAGAAGGCCACAGGATTCAACGACAACTGGCTCAGAGACGTGATTCTCCAGCCGGCGGAGCAGCTCTCCTGGACGGTTTCGGACGGCACGGAGATCGAGGGGTGGGTGATCCCCCCCGTGAACTACCGCCCAGGGGAGTCCTACCCTCTCATCCTGAAGATCCACGGGGGCCCTCACGGGGCCTACGGGAACACCTTCTTCCCGACTTTCCACGTCCTGTCGGCCTCGGGGTTTTTTGTTCTCTACACCAATCCCCGAGGTTCCTCGGGATACGGCCATGAGTTCCAGTATGCAACCCGCGGGGAATGGGGAATCATAGACAAGGAGGACTATCTGGCGGGGGTGGATGCGGCGCTGGAGGCATACCCCGATGCCGACGCCAGCCGCCTGGGCGTTTCGGGTGGGAGCTACGGCGGTTTCATGACCAACTGGCTCACCGCCACCACCGACCGTTTCCAAGCTGCGGTGACCTCCCGGTCCATCACGAACTGGGAGAGTTGGTACGGGACTTCTGACGCCCAGGGCCTGACGGAGTACGAATTTTTCGGTCCACCTTGGGAGCACAGGGACCTATACCGCCGCCTCTCTCCCATTTCCTATGTGGAGAATGTGACGGCGCCGACCCTGATCATTCACTCTGAGAACGACTACCGAACCCCTATCGGGGACGGAGAGCAATGGTTCATGGCCCTCAAGAAGCGAGGGATTCCAGTGGAGATGGTCCGGTACCCCCGCTCCTCTCACGGGCTGTCAAGATCGGGAGAACCCTGGCTTCTGGTGGATCGGCTGGAACGGATCAGGAGCTGGTTCGACTCCTATCTGAATCGCTGAGGGCTCGTGGAGTCGGCGGAGATCCCGGTCCCGGGGGTAGAAGGCCTCGAGCATACCGCCGACGTGGGCCTGCACCTCCGAGCGCTGGATCTCCCCCAACTCTTTCGAAGGGGGGCCCTGGGTGCCATGTGGCTGGTCCTGGAGCGACCAACGGCCCTGGTTGAGAAGGAGTGGGAAGCTGGACTGGAGTTCCGGCATTTGGAGTTGGTGGAGGAGGATCTGGCGGCTCTCCTCCGGTCCTGGCTCCGGACCCTCCTGTTCTGGGAAGAGACGGAAGGGTTCGTCACGCAGGACGCTACCCTATCTTTTGCCCCGGTCCCCATTTGCGGTTCCACGGAAGGACTGGCTTTCGGGCTGACGGCCAGGGTCGGCGGGGTCCTGGACCCGGGGCCCCGGGTCCGGGAGATCAAAGGGGTTACGCTCCACGGCCTGGAGGTGGAGAGGGAAGGGGACGGTTGGCGGGGGCAGGTGATCTTCGACGTTTGACCGCGGAGAGTTTTCCCAATGGAGCTGGTCCGGCTGGACCCCTATCGATGGCTCATTCCCCGGCGAGGTAAGATGCGGGTGGATGGCCTCATCTTCGCCGACCGACGGCTGATTCGGGACATCCGTGGAGGAGAGGCGCTCCAACAGGTCGCCAACGTAGCCCAGCTTCCAGGAATCGTAGGGCGGTCCATCGGGATGCCGGACATCCACTGGGGGTACGGGTTCGCCATCGGGGGTGTGGCGGCTTTCGATCCCGATGAGGGCGGTGTCATCTCGCCCGGTGGGGTCGGGTACGATATCAACTGCGGGGTCCGACTCCTCCGATCCGGGATGACGGATCGGGAGGTCCGGCCGCGTCTCCCCCGACTCTTGGACGAGCTTATGAAGACCATCCCCGCCGGTGTCGGCAAGGGGTATAAGAAGTTCGTCCTGAACGCTCAAGCGGTCCGGTCCATCCTTCTTCAGGGAGCCGCGTGGGCCGTCGAACAGGGTTTCGGGACCACCGACGATCTCCTTCACATGGAAGACGGCGGTACAATCACCGGAGCCGATCCAGATGAGGTCAGCCCTCGGGCGATCCAGAGGGGAAGGGATCAGGTGGGGACCGTGGGGAGCGGGAACCACTTCATCGAGATTGGAAGGGTGGAGGAGGTGTATGATACCGAGGCCGCAGAACACCTCGGTCTGCCTGAGGGCACCGTCACGGTCTTCATCCATTCGGGCTCCCGCGGTCTGGGTTACCAGGTTTGCGATGACTACCTGGAGGTCATGCTCAAAGCCGCGAGACGGTACGGAATCGAACTGCCAGACCGTCAACTGGCATGTGCGCCCCTGGACTCGCCCGAAGCGAACCGGTATCTGGGCGCGATGCGGGCTGCGGCGAACTTCGCCTTCGCCAATCGACAGATGATGGGGCATCGGGTCAGGGAAGCCTTTTCCAAGGTCTTCGGCCGGTCCGCCCGAGAGCTGGGACTCGATCTGGTTTATGATGTAGCCCACAACATCGCGAAGTTCGAGGAGCATCCCGTTTCAGGCCGCATGAAAAGACTGTGTGTGCATCGAAAGGGCGCCACCCGGGCCTTTCCCCCGGGGCATCCGGCCTTGGCGGGGG
>CBDUAX010000383.1:0-5093 GCA_965365235.1 uncultured bacterium | reverse complement strand
CCGGAACCCCTGCCCCGGAAAGGTCCAACTGGATTCCTGCCGAATCAGCGACCTCGGCCACCGCGTTCACAATCTGGTCTCTGACCTCGGGGTCCTGGGCGACCTGAATGATCCAGACGACCAGTACTGTGATGCCCAACACAAGAAGCCCAAGACAACCGACGAACGTCCTGAAGACCTTTCCCACGGTGTCTTTGGCCGGTCGCCGGATCGCCAACCAGAAGAGGAGCAATCCTGAAGCCACGGCCAAAGTGGTACCGCCGATCCTCGAAAGACCAAAGACCACCACCAGGTCGATTGCTATGGCAGCAAGCCGCTGCCAGGGGGTGGCGAGGGGTTTTCCCAGCAGATCAGGGTGGACCGAAAAGGCGTACGGAGTAACGATGGTGCGGGGGTCTCGCCGCCGATCCATGGTTTAGCGGTCGCCTTCCGTGGTCAGTTCCGGGGTGCGGTGAGGTTCAGCGTTTCCGCAAGAAAGCACCGATGGCGAGTCCTGCTGCGGCACCCAGGAGAGCGGTGCCGGCAATGACCCGGCCCCTTGGAGAGAGGCCGGATATCCGATCTCTTCCCGAATCCACGGCACTCTGAACAGCGTGGCCAGCTCGGTGGGCCAAAGACGAAGGCCCCCCGAATACTTGCCCAGGATCTGCCTCTGCTTCGCCCTCCCAATAGCTTTGGACCGCGACTTCTTCTTCCTCCATCGCACATTCGGGGCAGGCCAGGAAGCCTTTGTCTCGGGCGGTGCGGTTGGGGAACACCATTTCTTCTCCGCACCCCGGGCATGGCAGTCCCGCGGGCAGAGGGGAAATGAGGCTGTACAGGACTCCTTTGGAGAGGCCCAACGCTTCACCGATCTGGTTCACGCTCTCAGCGGATTCCCAATAGAGCCGGTTTGCCTCATCGAAGAGGGCATCTTGATCCGGGTTTTGGTTGGACACGGGATTCTCCCTTCAGCATGATCTATTGACCTGTCGTGGGGATACGAACAAGATAGCCCGACCCGAATTTGGGCGCGAGAACCTTGGTTTCCCCGAGCGTCCCGCGTCCGCGGTGCAGGTTCAAAGTCATACGAAAGCCAACCGCGTGAAGATTCCAGTCAGCCATGGGCACCTCGAGGCCGCTCTGCGAAGCCCGGCCGGAGACCTCCGGGGGGGAGGAGTTTTCTGCCACCCGGATCCGATTCAGGGTGGAACCATGAACACAAAGGCCGTGTACCGGGCAGCCCAATCATTCATTGCCCTCGGCCTCAGGACGCTTCGATTCAATTTTCGTGGTGTTGGATGTAGCACAGGGACGTTCGACAATGGGATAGGGGAAGAAGAGGATGTTCGGGCTGCCCTGGAATGGCTCGAGTTGGGAGGTCTCCGGGATAGGCCGATCGTGCTCGGTGGCCTCTCGTTTGGCTCGATGGTGGGGTTGGCAGTGGGTGTAGGAGATTCACGGGTGAAAGCGCTGGTTGCGCTTGGCGTCCCCATTCAGATCTACGACTACTCGTATCTGGCCGATGCCGGGAAGCCCGTCCTGATCGTACAGGGAGAACGCGACGAGTTTGGATCGGCTGCCGAAGTGGAGGATGTCCTGGGGCCCCTGGGGGCCCACGTCACCGTCAAGGGGATCCCGGGTGCGGGGCACTTGTTCGAAAATCACTTCGCTGACATGCGGCTCGCCATTGAGGAATTCTTCCAAAATGGGCCTGGGAAGATGGCGTTGAATGGCCCAGTCCCGGAGGCTTCGGAGATCCAGCCATGAGAGATCGAAAGAATATCCTCGGGAACCTGGAGACGCTCTACCGTGAGGGATTCCAGCGGGCCAGGGACGCCCAGGATGAGAAGGGCATGGCCCGTTTGGATCACGATTTCCAGCGAGACCAACTCTACCTGGAAGCGATTCTGGACATTCGGGAGCTCCTGGCGACCATGGACGCCGGGAAGGGGGGCGAAGGAACCACGACATCCCTTCTGGAAAAGGCCCAGGCGATCCGCCGGCTGACGAAGCTCCGTTGATAGATCTGGACCTCTTTTGGGGGCCCCGAAGAGAAGGGGATCAAGAACATCTCTCGAGAGTCGCTCGAAGGTCCACCGGATGGCTGAGAGGAACGAGGAAGCGAAGATGAAGATCTATACCCGGACCGGAGATGAGGGGAAGACCGGTCTTTTTGGAGGAGGAAGAGTTTCGAAGAGCCACAGTCGGGTATCGGCATACGGGGCCGTGGATGAGCTGAACGCAGCCCTGGGTGTGGCGGTTTCCTCGCTGACCGATGAGGAGATTTGCAGATATCTTGGCAAAATCCAACAGGACCTTTTCTCTCTTGGGGCATCTTTGGCTACGCCTGGAGCCGACTCCGACTCGGCACCGGTCAAGACCCCTCCCCTTCCTCTCCCCCGTGTCGGGGAGATGGAGAAGTGGATCGACAGCGCCACCGCAGAGACTCCTGACCTCAAGAGCTTTATTCTTCCGGGCGGGACGGGGGGAGCCGCTGCCCTCCACCTGTCCAGGACCGTCTGCCGACGTGCGGAACGGGCCGTCGTCCGACTGGGCCTGGAGGAGTCAGTGGACCCCGGTGTGGTCCGGTACCTGAATCGTCTTTCCGATCTCCTCTTTTCCCTCGCTAGACTCGAAAACCACCGATCGGGGCTTCCCGATGTTCTTTGGCAGAAAGGCGAAGGAAGGTGAGCCCTGGAGGTTTTTTGTTGGAGAGCCCCCTGGGTGGGAATATCCGGGGAGATTTGAGAGTTCCCGGGACAGGAAAACCCAGGGACGCAATTGTTGTGGTTCATGGTTTCAAGGGATTCAAGGACTGGGGCTTTTTCCCTTTTATCTGCGAGAATCTGGCCAGGGAAGGTTACTGGGTGGTGTCTTTCGATTTCAGCCACAATGGAGTGGTGGAGGGGGAGTTCCGGGACCTCGACTCTTTTTCGAAGAACACCTTCACGAGGGAAGTGGAGGAGTTGAAGCACGTCCTGGATTTGGTGGTCGCTGGGGTTGTTACAGGAGGTCGGCCCAGACGGGTAGGTCTCCTGGGTCATAGTCGCGGAGGGGCAGACGCCATCCTGGCGGCGGGGGAAGGCAACCAGGTAGACGCCCTGGTGACATGGGGGGCTGTCGACCACCTGGATCGGTGGACGGAGGATACACTTCGGGAATGGCGCAAAGGTGGGGTGTTGTTCGTCTTGAACCAGCGTACCGGGCAGAAGCTCCCTCTTTCCCTCGACCTTCTGGAGGATCTTCAAAAGAACGAAGGTCGCCTGGATCCCCTGAGGGCGGCAGAGTCGATTCGGGTCCCCTGGCTCGTGATCCACGGGAGGGAGGACGAGACGATCCCGTATTCCGAAGGTGAACGGTTGGCCAGGGTCTCGTCGGTAGCCAATCTGGAGCTCCTCGACCACACGGGGCACACCTTTGGGGCGGTTCACCCATTTCAGGGAACGACCCCGGCCTTGGACCAGGCCCTGAGGCTCACGGTCCAGCATTTCTCTACCCACCTGGGATCCCCGCCGTTAGCTGAGAATCGTCCGATGGAGCCATCCGGGACCGAATACCCTTGACGAAGCCTTCACCATGTGTAACCTGCTTTAGTGAGGGTTGGGCTTCTTCACCAGATTTTGCTAGAGTCGATCTGGTCAGAGTTTCCAGGGAGGTGGAATGACGTACATCATTGCTGAGCCGTGCATCGGGACCAAGGACGCCGCCTGTGTGGAGGTTTGCCCGGTGGATTGTATCTATGAAGGTGAAGACCAGTTCTATATCCACCCGGAGGAATGCATCGATTGTGGCGCCTGTGAACCGGAGTGCCCGGTCCAGGCGATCTTCCCCGACACCGATGTTCCTCCTGAATGGACGGCCTTCATCGAAAAGAATGTGACTCATTTCGAGTAGTTCGACTTCGTTTTTTCATAGAGAACCAAAGGCGAGGGCTCGGAATACCGTGGGCCCTCGCTGTTCTTTTGGGGTATTTCCTGGAAAACCGGAAATAGAAATGGGACAGGCCGAGGCGGAGTTCAGACCTTGGAAGACATACTTCACCGGCCCCTCAGGGAGGGTGTTTTCCCGGTGACCTTTTGAGCTATGAACTTGGGACTAGAGCCCCAACTCCCGGAGCTTATCCAGAGATATGGTTCTGGCCGTCTTCTCTCCGGCCGGGATTTGGTTCCTCAGCTCGTTTTCGGCTTCCCGTTGATGCCGGATCACGAAAATCCCGGCGGTGAGGGCTGCCGCTCCCAACAGGCTCACGATCAAAGTGCGAATAGATCCTCCAGGGCATACGGGACACAAGATCCGACGCTTTCTGTAGGATTGCATTTTTCATGCCGGGGAGAGCAGCGCCTAACCTGTGCCCGGAAGCTGTTTCAGGGCATTGAATTGGAGTTGTTCGGGCACACACCGTTTTCGGGGGAAAGTACAGAAATCTGATGACTTCCCTCGACGATTGACGGAATTTTGTAGGATTGACGAACCGAAACTGCGAACTGGGACGTGGGGGGGGCCGGAGCTCAGGGGAAAGGAATCTCTGGATGTTGTTCGAAGGTGACATCAATGACCGGGCCGCTGCGGGGGATCCCATCGCCCTGACTCAGTCGATGGTCTCGGTTCCGTCGGTGAACCCCTCCCTGGAAAGGGATGGGGCTGGTGAGGAGGTCTTGGCCAGGCAGGCCTGGGAATGGCTGAGGGGGTGGGGCTTTCGAACGGAACTCGTGGAGGTCGCGCCCGGTCGGTGGAACGTAGTGGGGAGTTTAGGAGAAGATGGTGCACACCTGATTCTGAACGGTCACCTGGATACCGTGGGTGTCGCCGGAATGGAGATTCCACCCTTTTCCGGTCGATTGGAGGACGGAAAAGTGTGGGGGCGGGGGGCCTGCGACATGAAGGGAGGCTTGGCCACGATCCTGGCCACCGCTGCTGTCCTGGCCCGGGAAAGCGGCCCCGGGACCCTCACGGTGGCGCTGACGGCCGACGAGGAACATGCCAGCATCGGGATGCAGGCGTTCGTCGAGTCCCTCCCAAAGGCGTCCGCTGCTGTGGTTTGCGAGCCGACCAACCTGGCGGGGATGCCCGCCCACAAAAGGAACTCTCTGAGCCAAGATCTCCTTGGTTCA
>CBDUAX010000382.1:0-5107 GCA_965365235.1 uncultured bacterium | reverse complement strand
CAATGGGCTGGGAGAGGTTCAGGTTGATGCCCGGGAGGTCTTCCAACCGGTGGGCGATGGAGTCCTGGAAAGCCTCGAGGCTTCCACCCCTTCTCCCGCCGGCACGACGATCCAGCTGGATAAGGATCTGCAGGTCGTTCACGAAGTGCCCGTGGTCGCCGGCATCGCCTCGGCCAACCCGGGTCAACACCCCCTCCACGCCCTCGATCTCCAGGATGCGGCGTTCCACCTCGGTGCTCATCGCGATGGAGCTTTCGAGGCTGACATTGGGGTTCATGGTCACGGACAACTGGAGGGTCCCCTCCCGTAGCGTCGGGATGTACTCCCGGCCCATG
Organism: uncultured bacterium; assembly: GCA_965365235.1. Taxonomy (GTDB): domain Bacteria; phylum Gemmatimonadota; class Gemmatimonadetes; order Longimicrobiales; family Gaopeijiaceae; genus CBDUAX01. The sequence continues at coordinate 4,772 of CBDUAX010000382.1, read as the reverse complement.
AACGGGAGGATCAGCAGGCCCAGAGCCAGCGCTGATCCCGTGACGAAAAAGACCCCTTTCCGATGCTCCCTACACCACTGGAAAAAGGTCAGAAACCGGGACCGGATCCTCCTGATCAGCGCGGGGTCCTCTCCTACCCTGCCGGTTCGGCCCTTGAGCACATACCAGCCCAGGGCAGGGATACAGACCAGGGTGAAGAGGAGAGATCCGGCCAGGGCCGCCGAAATGGCGAAGCCCATGGGGCGGAACATCACGCCCTCGGTCCCCCGGAGGGTGAAGATGGGAAGGAATACGAGGATGATGATCAGGATTGCAAAGAACAGTGGCCTTGTTACTTCCTGCCCACTCCTGATCAGCGCCTGAAGCCGATCCATCCCACCTTGGAGGTGGCGGTAGGTGTTCTCCACGTAGATGATGGCTGCATCGGCGATGAGCCCGATCCCAATGGCCAATCCGCCGAAAGACATGAGGTCTGCAGCCAGGCCGAACCTCTCCATCACGATGAAGGCGAAGAGGACTGAGAAGGGGAGGGTGAGCATGGTCAGGAAGGCGGAAGGGAGGTGCCCCATGAAAAGGAAAAGTACCCCCACCACCAGAACGACCCCCAGACCGAGATTCCAGGCAACCGTGTTGAAACAGGCCTTCACAAAAGAGGCTTGATTGTAGAACGGAACGATTCTGACGCCCTCAGGAAGGCTGGCGTTCACCACGTCGATCCGCTCTTCGAGACGTTCGATGACCCGAGCAGTGTTGGAGCCGAAGAGTTTCAGTACCGACCCCACCACCCGCTCGCCTCGCCCGTCTACACTCGCGGCTCCCCTCCGGATGGCTGGGAGGACTTCGACCTGAGCCACGGAGGAGAGATAAACCGGAGTCCCCTCTCGCTCGGCCACCACGATTGTTTGGAGGTCCTCAACATTCTCAACAAGGCCGATGCTCCGGACGACGAACTCCTCCGGGCCCCGTGTGATGAACCCTGCGGCCGCGTTTCGGTTGCTGGCCTCAATGCGCTCCATGAGGTCGGCAAGGGTGAGGTCATAACTCACCAGAGCATTCGGATCCACCAGGATCTGGTATTGTTTGACGTCCCCGCCAATGGTCAGGACCTCAGAGACCTCGGGGACGGACTTCAACTCGTACTTCACCAACCAGTCCTGAAGCGTCCTCAGCTCCAGCGTCGACGTCCCTTCCCCTTCCAGGTAGTAGAGGTAGACCAGCCCCAAGCCTGTTGCGATGGGCCCCAGAAAGGGCTCTCCCGCCTGGGGAGGAAGCTCCGCCTGGATTTCATGCAGGCGAGGGGCCAGGACCTGCCGGGCCCAGTAGATATCCGTCCCCTCTTCGAAATACACGTTGACGAGGGAGAGGCCGTAGGTAGAAGTGCTACGGATCTGCTCCACATTGGGAAGGCCGAACATGGCGGCCTCCACCGGGACCGAAACCAGCTGCTCTACTTCCTCCGGAGCCAAACCTTCAGCTTCAGTATAGATCTGGACCAAAGCCGGGGAAGGATCCGGGAATACGTCGATGATCAGGTTCTGGTAGGCCAGAACGCCCAGGAGGCAGAGGGTGAGGGTCAGAGCCACGACCAGGATTCGTTGTTGGACGAGGGCCCGGATGGCTGAGGCGATCATTGGATGGGGCTCCGGTCCTCAATGCACATGATCGTGGCCTCCGGCCCCCTTCGTCATCTCTGCCTTGAGAGTGAACGCTCCCTTCACCACCACCGTCTCCGATCCGTTCAGGCCTGCCAGGATGATCCTGCCCAGGGAGAGGGTTTCCCCGGGGAGCACCTCTCGTTCCTCGAACATGAGATGGGGTTCCCCCGGAGGGGACGGAACGGCCACGAACACCACATGATGTCCCTCCAGGAACTGGACTGCTTCTTCGGGAAGAACGAAGTGTTCCTCCCCAGCTCGTCGGACGCGCAGGAAGCCCTGGACATACATGTTTGGCCGCAGTAGCCCATCAGGGTTTTGGACTTCCGCTCGCACACGGACCGTCCTTACCTCCGGATCAACCTGGTTTGCCACGACAGTGACTTGGCCCAGGAAGCTCCGGTCCGGGAAAGAAGGCGTGGTGATGACCACCTCGGCGCCCCTGGCCAATCCTGGCAGTTGGTTTTCGTACGCGTCCAACTGGGCCCATAGGATTGATAGGTCGGAGACCGTGAAGAGGGTATGCCCCGGCTCCACATGCTGCCCCAGCACCGCATCTCTTTGCAGAACGACCCCCGACACGGGGGTCCTCAGTGAGAAATAGGACTGAAGAGCCGAGTGGTCTTGAATGGGTCTCTCCAGGTCCAATCCGTCCATGATGGCCAGGAGGGGCTCTTCCTCGACTCCCAGAGAGTGAAGAATGACTTCGGCCATTCGGAATTCCGCGAGATGTTGCTCGAAGGCAGCTTGCCGTCTGAGGAACTCCCTATCCTCTATGGCCCGCTCTCCCCGCAAGACGACGGCTCTTTCGTAGTCGGCACGACTCATTCGTGACTGGGCGTAGGCTTGCAGGAAGGCTGCCTGGGCCTGGGTGAACTCAGGAGCGTTCAGGGTGGCCAAAGTCTGCCCCCCCCTTACCCAGCCCCCGAGGTCGGTTTTCAACTCCGCGATCTGCCCCTCTACCGGAGAGGCGACCTCTGCTGTTCGATTCCCGTTGGTCGCCAGGACACCCGGAAGCTGGATCTCCGCTGAAACGTCGGTGCGGCCCACCGGCCCGGTTTCCAACCCCCACTCCTCTACCGAGGCGGGTTCCACGTGGAGGATGTGGGGGCCGGCCTCGTCCTCCGGGCCGGAGGCCCCTTCGGTTTCGGGATCCTGTGTCTCCGTTCCGACCCCCTCTCCCTCCGGGTCGTGAGCCTCTCCCGGCTCCTGGACGTGGGCGTCTTCCGCCTCATGGTCGTGTTCCTCGGCCTCCGGAGAAGGAGCGGGTCCGCAGGCCCAGAAAGGAACAAGGAGGCTCAGGGCCAACCCCAGGAAGGCCGAACGTTTTCTTTTCGGGAACCGAGTCATCGCACTATCCCCCCGCCTGCGGCCTGGTCCAGCGTGGCGCGCTCCACGTTCCAGTCGAACAGGGCTTGCTGGTATTGGATCTGAATAGATTGGAAGGTCCTTCTGGCGTCCAGGTACTCCATAAAGGAGATCTCGCCTTCCCGGTAACTGGTCTCGGCGATCTCCATGCTCGCCTCAGCCTCCTCCAATAACCCCTCCTGGAAGAGTCTCAGCGTTTGCCGGTTCAGGCGGAGATGGTTGTGGTGGATCATCAGGTCGGCTTCCAGCTCGAGGCGCAACGCCTCCTCCCGGTATTCCTGTACGCGAACACGTTGACTCGCCTCCTGGCTCGCTGCTCTGGATTGGTTCCACAGCGGGATCTGAAGGCCTACACCGAGCGTTCGGACCTCACCATCCAACTCCTTCTTCGACGTGCCGGAGAAGACCGGATCCGGAAGCCATCGAAATTGGTTCTCCCGAAGTACCTTTTCGGCAGCTTCCCGCTCCTTCTGGGCCCGGACAAGAGCCGGGTGAGTGGGGAGGAGGTCACGTGTGATCACTTCGAGGTCCGGCACCTCCCCCGTTGCCTCCAGAGAACCCTCCAGGGTGAAATCGGCAGGAAGGACGTTTCCGAGGAAGGTGTTCAGGTGTCGGCGGAACTGATCCAACTCCATCCTCGCGGCCTCCATCTCATTCCGGGCCCGCATGTGTTCGACTCGAAGCCGGATCGCCTCCAACTCCCGAACCTCTCCCACCCTGGCTCGAGTTTCGATGAGTGCCCGGATTTCCGATAGGGCCTCCTCGTTCAACCGGGCGAGCCCCACCCTCTCCTGGAGAAAAAGGACACGGTAGTAGTGCATCCGGATCTCAAATTCTACATCGAGGACCCCTGCCCGGACGTCCTCCCCTGCTGCCTCTACGAGAGCCTGGACCGAACCGAGGCGGAAATGGCGGGTGAGAGGGTTTTCCAAGACCTGTCGGGCGGAGAATCCGGAGATGGACCGACTCCCGCCCCCTTCGAAGGGATCTCCCGTTCCCCATTCGTACTCCAGTTCAGGGTTTTCCCAACGACCGGACGCCCGCCGATGGGCCTCCATGGCTGACTTCTCGGCCCGGAGAGCCTGGAGGGTGGGGTTGCGGTCCCTACCGATCCGAAGAAGGTCGTCCAGCGCGTAGCTGGTTTGTCCGGCGGTGGGGTGGAGCACACCCAGGGCGAGGGGAACCACCAAGAATAGCGATCTCAAAAAAATCATCTTCTGTGCCCCTCTGACTCCGAGGGTATACCAAGAACCCGTCCAGTAGAACGGGAACCCAAGGGGCGGGCAATGGTCCGATGAAAATCCGTTGTTCAGCCGTATCTTCAAAAAACCATCCCTCCCCGGACACCCAGCCAGGGGCAGGTTTTTGATTCTCCTGTCCGGCTCTTCTTCGGGGAGGTCCGAGGGCCCCTGCACCAGGAGGATCCATGTGTGTGGCGAACCGTCTCCATCCTCGAGTGTCCCTCCGCCGGCAAGAGCTTGGCCTCTTTCCCGGGACCTCCAATCCTCTGTTTCGGGGTGCCACGCTGTCGGTGGCCTTCCTTTGGATCTCCGCCGTGGGGGCTTGGGGCCAGACCAATAATATCCCACATACCCCGACCCTTCCCGGTCTGGATGATACTCCTTTCCCATACGTCCTACCCGAGGATCTCGGGCTCTCCTCGGAACGGCTGGAAGGCCTCGTAGAGGGGGTGCGGACTTGGGTGGCTGACGGCGAGATCGTCGGGGCGAAGCTGTTGTTGGTAAAAGA
>CBDUAX010000381.1:0-5128 GCA_965365235.1 uncultured bacterium | reverse complement strand
TCGTTCCCGACGGTCTCGACCCGGTTCGCCGCCTCGTCTCTCTTTCGCGTTTCGAGTGGGCCGGGAACCGAAATGGGCTGCCCCTGAGCGTTTATCTCGAATGCGGACCCTCCACCGCAGGGGGGCCGCTGGCCGATCGGGCGCAGGTCATCGGATCCATCGTATCTCAGGTATCGAACGAGGGCCCGAACACCGCAGCCATCAGCACTCGGTTCGAAGCCTTTGCCATGCCCTCCGAGGGGAGCGGTGGCCGGGCTCAGGACTGCGTAACCACGGGGCAGCTCGAACAGGAGATCCTGTCGCAAGTCCGGGGAGGGCCGGGAGCCGCCGTCTCCCAGTTGGAATCCCTGCTTTCCGAAACGAGTCAGGGGATGGAAGGAGGTCCTCCGCACAGTGGGGGACTCCCCGCCGGTGCAACTGGCGTCCCCGGCCGGCCGGGGGGCCTCCCGAATTTTGAGTACTTCGCCCCTGGGGATCAGGTCAGGGTCAGACTCTCCCGAACGGACCGATGGACGGGGACATTCCTTGGATTTCGTGCCGATTCCCTCCTCCTGAGACGAAGTCGGGTGACGCCCTTGGCTTTCTCCTGGATCCATGAGTTGGAGGTAAGGAAGACAAACCAAAAAACCGTTTGGGCCGGAACTCTGGTGGGGATCGTCGCGGGTGTGGCGATCGCCACCACCACTCCGCTGGGCATAACCGGAAAACATGATGTCCAGGGGGAGATCTTGAACCCGGGGCTTGGGGCTGTTGTGGGCGGCCTGGTGGGTGGGTTCTTGGGCTTTCGGTTTGGAACTTCGTGGATCACGGTTCCTGTCGATGCCTTTCGTGGTGGATAACAATACCGACGAAAAAGAGAAAGGGAATTTTCCCAATGAAGGATGTTTGCCGGACCCTAGCTTTCTTCTCTCTCCTGGTGGCTGTTTCTGGGTGCTCCACCACCGGAACAACAGCGAGTCGGTCGACCATTGATCAGAACCTCATTACGCTGGCTGAGATCGAGGCCACCGAGGCCCGGGACGCCTACGAGGTCATCCAGCAACTTCGTCCCAGGTGGATGAACCGGAATCGGGGTCAGCGGAGCATCAACGAAGGGCAGTCGGACTATGCCCGGGTGGTCCTGGATGACCTCCCGCCCCGAGAGTTCGACTCCCTTAGGGAGATCCCCCGGGAGGCCATCTTTGAGATCCGGTTTCTCGACGCCAGGGAGGCTACCTTCCTCTATGGAACCGGATACAATGCCGGAGTGGTTAAGGTGACCACAAAGCGTTGAGGAGCAGGGAGTTGGAGGCTTGGCTTCCGCGTGTTCCCTGTGTGTCGGCTTAGGTGTTCAGGGGGCCAAAGGCCGCATGTATGGTCGGTCCGGGAAACACTGTTGACAGTGGGGGATGCGGGAAGTAAATAGGGTCCCTGCCCAGGTGTGTCAGACCGGGGCCAGATCACGCCTCGGCAACAGCAGCCTTACCCGGTTGCAGATTGGAGGGTCATGGAAGGTACGACGTTGGAGGTAGTCGATCCACCAATCCCAGGAGCGGGTGTCCCGGCATCGGGTAACCCGATCGAAGCGACCCTTTTTCCAGGATCCGGCCCTGACCAGCCGGGCCTGCTGTCCCACCAAGCTCGTCCCGCCACAAAAAGAGAAGCCCCAAGAAACGGAGGATCTGCGATGATTCCTACCCGTGAGAAGGCTCATTCACGGGCATTCCGCTTCTTCCCGGTTTTGGTTCTTTCCGGCCTCCTGGCTCTTCCGAGCCTGCTGAGCGCTCAGGCAACAGGATCAATCACCGGGCAGATTGTGGATGCTATGAACGGAGAGGCCCTTAGCGGCGCCCAGGTCAGTATCGAGGGGACCCAGCTAGGAGCTCTCTCAGACCAACGCGGCCGATTCCTGATTCTTCAGGTGCCGGCCGGGACCCACAACGTTCGGGTCACCTACATTGGGTTCGCCAGCCAGACCGTAGTCGCTCAGGTGACTTCGGGGCAGGCATTCGAGGCGAACTTCCAGCTCCAGGTCAGTGCAATCGCCTTGGACGAGGTGGTGGTGACTGGAACGGCCGGCGCCGTGGAGAAGCGGAAAGTCGGAAGCTCCATGGCCACCATGAACATGGAGCAAGTCCAGGACAAGATGCCGATTCAGGACTTCGGCACGGCTCTCCAGGCTCGGATTCCTGGAGTCCGCTCCGTCGGAACCGTGGGTGGCGTCGGCGCCAGCCGCGAGCTCTCGATCAGGGGCACAGCAAGCTTCGAGCTGGACCAGCGCCCGGTCATCTACATCGATGGCATCCGGGTTGATGGAAACCAGTATGAGTGGGGGTCCATGGCCTCGGCTACCTGCTGCGCCTTCAGCGGTGGGGCCGGGGAAGACCGGCTTTCGGACCTGAACCCGGCGGACATCGAGCGTATCGAGGTCCTGAAGGGTGCTGCTGCCGCAACACTTTATGGTTCTGAGGCCTCCAATGGCGTGATTCAGATCTTCACCAAGCGTGGGCGAAGCAACTCGCCGCCGCAATTCACAGCCAACACCTCCTGGGGCCTCAACCGGCTCAGAGAGAACATCCAAACCACCTACAATCCCCGTTTCCGTGGCCCCGATGGCTTCCAGGCATGGGACGCCAACGAGACGCTTATCGAGAACGGCCTCATTGGCACCATGGACCTCTCGGCCCAGGGTGGTGGGGAGGACGTCACCTATTTCGTCTCCGGTGCCTACAACTTCGAGGAAGGGTCCGTCAAGCCCAACTGGATGAAGCGTGGGAACCTGCGGATGAATCTCCGGTGGGTGGCTTCGGACAAGTTCACCTTCGCCATCAACTCGGCATACAGCCGAAACAAGGTCCTGAGCCTCCAGTCCGGGAACAACTGGATGTCCCTCCTTGGGAACGCGGTTCTGGGGAATCCCCGTACGGCCACCGAGGAAGAGCCGTACGGCGAGCCCTGGCTTTCTGTGAACAGCATCAAGAAGGTCGACACCTTCGACGACACGAATCGTTGGACTGGCGGGATCACGACGACCTACACGCCTGCCTCCTGGTTCTCGAACAAGCTCACCTTCGGGATGGACAACGTGGACGAGGAGAAGGCTCGCCTTCTCCCCTTCGGTGAGTACTACACCTACGTCGGGACGGTAGGAGAGCGGAACCTCGGGTACCGCCGGGCCCGCACACTGACGGCCGACTACCTGGGGACCATGAACTTCGATCCCATCATGGGGATCGGTCAGGAGTTCGCTTTTGGCGCCCAGGGTTTCTGGGAGACCGGGAGCAACCAGATGGCCACCGGCCGCGGGTTTGCCGGCCCTGGTGTGACTACCGTTGGTGGCGCAGCCATCACCTTTGGCGACGAAGAGTTCGTTGAGACGGTGAACGTCGGTCTGTTTGCCCAGGATCGTTTCTCCTGGAGAGACAAGCTCTTCACCACCGTTGGCCTTCGGGTGGACGGAAATAGCGCGTTCGGTGAGAACTATGGCCTGAAGGCGTATCCCAAGATCGATATGGCCTATCAGGTTTCACAGGACGACTACCTGCCGGAGGTCATCAGCAACCTGAAGGTCCGGGGTGCCGTTGGTCAGGCAGGGAAGTTCCCCGGAGCCTTCGACCAGTTCCGGACATTCAGCCCCACTACGGTCCTGAACGACCTGGCGGGTGTTTCTCCGAGCAACCCCGGGAACGCCGACCTGAAGCCTGAGACCACCACCGAGTTCGAGGGTGGATTCGACGCCGGGTTCTTCGAGGACAAGATCGGGGTCAGCTTCACGTACTACTACGCCAGGACAAAGGATGCCCTCCTGGAGATCAACCTGCCCCCCTCGGAAGGGTTCTCTGATCAGCGGCTCGAAAACGCAGGTGAGATCGAGAACCAGGGGTGGGAGCTGTCGATCAACACCACGCCCATCAACACATCGGAGTTCAGGTGGTCCGTGGACCTGAACATGGACGCCAACGAGAACAAGATTCTCGATCTTGGTGAGCAGGCAAACTACCGGACCGTTCAGTTCAAGGACGGGAAGGGTGGCTTCCGGACCGACTCGGTCCTGTACCTGGGCGGTCACGAGGTGGGGTACCCAATCCGGTCCCAGTGGACACGGATGATCGACGGGTACGATCCGGCGACGAACAGCCATAGCCGGACTGACTACAACGTGTATGCTGGACCGGTACTGCCGACCTTTACCGCCTCGCTGGCCAACACCTTCTCCTACAACGACTTCAGGCTGTACGCCTTGGTGTCCATGGAAGAGGGCGCCGTCTTCTCCAATGGTGACCGGTCGTACCGGGTACGGCAGGGTGGAGGAGACGAGTACCTCGGTCTCTTCGACTTCAACAACCTGGATGAGAACGGGAACCCGTCGCCGACCATGGCTTCGGACTCCATCCTGGACTACTTCACCCTGTACAGCCCCCGGGATAGCCGGGATCACATCCGCCTCCGGGAAGTGTCGCTGTCGTATTCCCTGCCCATGGACTTCACGAATCGGTTTGGGTTTGGGCGTACGATCATGACCCTCTCGGGGCAGAACCTGTACTGGTGGGACGACTGCAATTGCATGGATCCCAACATGCAGTACGCCGGCGGAAGCTCTTTCAACCAATCCGGATTCCTGGCCATGCCACAGAGCCGGAAATTCCTCTTCTCCATCCGCACTGGATTCGGAGGATGAGGGTAGGTATTGGGTTTTTGAGAGCGAACCTCGGCTTTAGGAAGGAAGGAAATAGATGAGCAAGAACAGAAAGCTCCTGAAAGGCTCCCTCCTCGGGGCCTTGGCCCTATGGGGCCTGGCAGGATGCGGAGACTTGCTGGAGGTTCAGGACCCCCAGCGATATACCTCGGACGACCTGAACAACTCCCTCCAGGCTGTTGCCGATGGGGTTGAGGGAGACCTCTACTCGGCCCACGACGACATCGTTGTGGGGGCCGCTCTGGCCTCTGACGAGTTCCAGCACACCGGAACCTGGTCGGGTTGGGACGATCTGGACCACGGTCGGTGGCTGTACGACTTCGTCAACTACACCGGCCAGAACGAGGATTACCTTCGGGCAAGGTGGTTTGCCCGGGACACCCAACAACGCCTCAAGGACGTCCTGGGTGAATCGGAGGCCATGTCCTCTCCCATGATGGCCCAGGTGATGAC
>CBDUAX010000380.1:0-5135 GCA_965365235.1 uncultured bacterium | reverse complement strand
GTTGCCGGATGTTCATAGACCAACGTTGCGAGGTTCCTGATCAAGCTCCGCCGGGAGATCGGCCGTGATGGAGGCGAGGGGGGAGATCTTTACGGTCCCGGTGGAGCACGGTGATGCTCGGAACCTGACCCGCTCCTCCGGTGCCGCCGACCGGGCGCCGGTCTGGTCGCCGGATGGAGACCGAGTAGCCTGGTTCAGCGATGACGGAGAGGGATACGAGCTTCTGGTGGCCAATCAGGACGGGTTGTCCGAACCCCGGCGTTTGTCCATCGGCGATTCGAAGATGGCTTGGGATGTGACCTGGTCTCCCGACGGCGCACACATCGCGTTCGTAGACGACGACGTCCGGGTCCAGGTCGTGGAATTGGAGTCGGGAACCATCCGCACGGCCGATGTCGGAGGCACCAACCTCGAACGGGGGAGCATGGGTCTGACCTGGTCTCCAGACTCCCAATGGTTGGCTTATGCAAAGAGCTTCCCCAACAACTTCCGGCGCATCGTCGCCTGGTCTCTGGCCACCGGTGAACCGCTCACTCTGACCGATCCTCTGGCCGATGCTACCTCTCCGGCCTGGGACCGGGGCGGTCGGTTCCTATACTTCCTGGCCAGCACGAATCTGGCTCTGGGATCGGGGTGGGCGAACACCAGCTCCATCGCCTCTGATCCCACCTATGCCGCCTACATCATGATCCTCAGGGGAGACGACGCCACGCCCTTCCCCCTGCGCAGCGATGAAGAAGAGGGGAAGGAGGAGGACACCCCGGAGGAGGCCGCCGAGGAATCCGACCCCGGGGGTGAGGGAGATGAGGAAGAAGAGAGAGGAGAGGAAGATCGGGTCCGAATCGACATGGATGGGATCCACCAGAGGATCGTGGCCCTCCCCATGCCGGTCCGCCGGTATGCCTCGGCCGTTGCGGGTCCCGAGGGTACCGTCTTTATCGGGGAACGAGTCGAGAATCAACCGGGGCTCACCCTCCACAAGTTCTCGGTGGAGGACCGGGAGGCCGAGGTCTTCTCTCGGGGTGTTTCCCAGCTCTCGGTGTCCGCCGACGGCGAGAAGGTCCTCCTCCGTTCAGGGGATGGATGGAGCGTTGTGGGTACGGGTGGGCCCCCGGAGCCTGGGAGTGGGGGGCTCGATGTGGACCTTCGCATGCGACTGGATCGAACCGAAGAGTGGCGCCAGATCTTCGATGAGGCCTGGCACTACGAGAAGGACTTCTTCTATGACCCGGGCATGCACGGTGCCGACTGGGACGCCGTCCGGCGCCGGTATCGCCCGCTGGTGGAGTTCGTCCGACACCGGGCGGACTTGAACTACATCCTGGACCAGGTGAACGGTGAGCTTTCCGTCGGGCACAGCTTCGTCGGCGGTGGAGACTACCCCGATGTGGAGACTCCCCAGGTCGGGCTCTTGGGAGCGGATCTGGTGGCAACCGACGGCCGGTGGCGCATCCGGCGAATCTTCACCCTGGAGAGCTGGAACCCAGGGCTGTCGGCGCCCTTGGCCCAACCGGGGATCAGGGCTGAGGAAGGCCACTATCTGGTGGGTGTGAATGGTGAGGAGCTGACCGCCAACCAGGATCCTTTTTCCTTGCTGGATGGCACTGCAGGCCAGCAAACCGTCATCCACCTCAACGATCGGCCGATCATGGAGGGGTCCTGGACCGAGACGGTGGAACCCATCCGTAGCGAGGGTCAGCTTCGCCAGAGGGCCTGGGTGGAGGACAACCGCCGACGGGTGGACGAGCTCTCGGGGGGCCGCTTGGCCTATGTCTGGGTCCCCAACACAGGGGGTGGGGGTTTCGTGTCCTTCAACCGGTACTTCTTCGCCCAGCAGGACAAGGAAGGCGCGGTCATCGACGAGCGCTTCAATGGTGGTGGAAACCTGGACGACTACATGGTGGACTATATGACCCGCACGCTCCGTGCGGCCATCACCAATGAGGCCCAGGATGGAAAACCCCTCACACTTCCCCAGGGGGTTCTGGGTCCCAAGGTACTTCTGATCAACGAGCTGGCAGGGTCCGGCGGCGACTACTTTCCGTGGGCCTTCCGCCAACAGCAGGTGGGCCCCCTTATTGGCGCCCGCACCTGGGGCGGGCTGGTGAGGTCGTCGGTACACTACGCCCTGGTGGATGGAGGATTCCTCACGGCTCCGGACAACGCCGTGTTCGATCCGGTCAACAACCGATATGTGGCAGAGAACGAAGGCGTGCCTCCTGACATCGAGGTCCTCCTGGATGCCCGGGCCCTCGCCGAAGGACGGGATCCTCAGCTCGAACGGGGAGTCCAGGAAGCGCTACGCTTGCTGGAGGCTCAGGAATCGCTTGAAGTGACCCGGCCTCCCTACCCGCGACCGTCTCGGCGTCCCGGGGGAGTGTGACGGGTCCCGCCCCTTCAGCAGGATCTTTCAGTTTGGTTAGACGGAAGCGGCTCGCCCATATGGGCGGGCCGTTTCCAGGCCGGGGAGGGGAGCCCTCCTCCGTCTCGGCCTCCCGGGATTTCCCGCGATCGTTGGTGAGGGTTTCAAAAGGCTTCGTGTCGACCGATACTGAGAAGGGCGGAGGCCTGGTGGGGCTTCGGGGTTTGCCGAACGCAGATGTTGGGACCATCTTGCGGCGTCTTTTCTATTCTTCAGCTGAGTGGGAATGAGCTTCTTTCGTCGACTCTTCGGGCAAAAGGCCGGCCCCTCGCGGGGACGGTCCATGCCTACCCTCGAACAGCAGGTAGGGGAGCTCGAGCGAAAAGCGGAAGGTGCCCCCCTTGGGACCAGGGGCACCCTCATGAATCGGGCGGGTGACGTGTACATGCGGGCCGGAGATCACTCGAAGGCTTTGGACTACTTCCGGCAAGCCATCGATCTCCTCTTGGAGGATGAGCAGCCCGAACCCGCACGGGGTGTAGCGAAGAAGATCCTCCGCGTGCATCCGGACAACGTACGGATCCACTGTACCCTAACCTGGCTTGACCTGGCCAACCTCCATCCGGGCACGGCGAAGAAGTCACTCCGTGACTACTTCCGCGCCGCCGAAAAGAGAGGCCTCGCCCAGGAGGCCGGCCAGCAAATTCTGGGAATGGCCAAGGTCACGACCCACAAGGCCTTTCTGGAAGAAGCTGCCGAGGTGTTGAGAAAGCTCGATTTCAACGAGAAGGCGGATCTCGTGGAGGCATGGGCCGCGGACGGTGGAGCTGAGCTGGCCAAGAAGAGCCCCGAGAAGCTGGCCAAGCATTGTCTGGAGGCCGCGATTGCTTCGGAGAGGGCCGAACGGGAATAGTCCGGCACGTCCGGGTCCCATTTTTTCCTGCGGGCCGGGGCTTGCGTCTTCCCCATCCTCCACCTTTTCTGCCCTATCCACCCCCGCTGGAACCGCCACCCCGCGCCCGGTCCGATGCTCGTGAACCAGAGCTGACGGGGAAATACCCACCTGCCCCAGGGAACATTCCTCTGGGGGGTGTGCCCTCCATCATGGTCCCGACCCCAGGCCCGTTCCATTGCACCCAGACGACCACGTCCAATCGCTGGTTTTCCTCCACCTCGAACGCTGTCCAGATCTCCCGTCCCTCGGGATCCTGGAATACGATCTGGTATGATCCCGGCTCCAGGTGCGGGAGGACGAACTTCCCTCCCGGGTCCGTCGCCACCGAGAGCCCCAGCGGTTCCACGGCCACTTTGGTCGGAAGACCGGTGACCTGGGGAGGTCCGCGACCCTCCATCATCACGTTGGTCAGGGAGGGTGTCAGATATAGGGTGCCGTGCACCTCGCTCCGCCCATTCAGGTCGATGGCGCTGGGGGCTGCAACGGCGTAGGTCCCGGCGCTCCGGAACCAGGACTGGACGGTGGCGCAACCGGCGGGGATCAGGAGCGCCAGGAGAAGAGCCAGGCTCCGACTCGAGTCGAGGGAAGGCGGCATGGAACGCCTCCTGGAAGGTTGTCGACAAAGGGCGACGGCCCGCGTAAAGGGGGCCCTGGGTCCCAAGGTAGGACTGGGTCCCTGGGCACCCGATTTGCGTAACTGGGTCAAGCACTGAAGGATAATGAGTCCGGGTGGTGAAAACGAGAAATCGTTGGTTTGGGTTGGGGCTTCCTTTCCTGATGGAGAGAGGATTTGATGGCGGAGATGTTTGTCGGTGCGGGTACCCTGGGAGGCCTCCTTCTTTTGGTCAGGCTGGCTGAGGCCAGGGAAATCACGCTGAGCCGGTGGCAATGGGGCGTCACCCTCCTCTGGGCGGTTTATTCGGCTTTTGTTCTTCTGGTTGTGGTGGAATTCGTCAGAGAGGGGACTCCGAAGGGGGCTGTCGTCATGGGATCCATCTTGGGGTTCGGGGCTGTGGTGGGTGGGGTCCTCCTGGAGCGCTTCTTCTTCAGGGGTCGGCGGCGCAACGGACCCGCGGACGTTTCGGGGGGAGGCTCCCATGGGTGACCAAAAACCCGAGGGCCCGGTCTCAGGAGAGACCGGCATGGATCGTCGGGTATTTCTGAAAGTATTGGGTTCGGGCACGGCGGGGATGGGCGCTGCCGCGACAGTGCCGGGCCTTGCTTCGGCCGGCGCCGCCGCCTTGGGGTCCCTCCTTGCTGCTCCGAGAGTCCTCGGTGCGACCAGGCGTGGGGTATTGGTGGAGTCCGAGGCCGAGTATGGTCCTTTCCCGGTGGAGCAGCTTTCCGGGGATTCCTACCCCTACGAGATCGACTCCGAAAGACTTCGGCAGATGTCGGAGAAGTTCACGATGTTCAGCCGGAATGTCTGGGACCCCGTACGCCAGGATCGACCGGAGCTCACCCATAGCCTCTCCCGGGAGAATCTGGTGGCCGGGGAAGGGAAGGTCCCGAACCAGACGCGTCTGGACTACGCCCTCATGGCAGCGGCCTGGCGTCATGCCAGCATGGGAGGGAGCACGGATTACCGTTGGGAGGGGGTGAGTGGGCAGGTTCGGGGTGCGGGCCTGGACCGGATGGGTCCGTGGGATCCTTCGGATCTGGAGATGAGCTGGGAGGACGCGACGCTGGCGGTTCGTCACGCCGCACTCTTCTTCGGAGCTTCTTTGGCGGGAGTGGCTGAGTTGAACCCCCTCTGGCTGTACTCGGAGCACTTTGCCCCCAGCAGAGAGGATCGGACGCGGGCCATCCCCGTGCACT
>CBDUAX010000379.1:0-5150 GCA_965365235.1 uncultured bacterium | reverse complement strand
TCCCCCCCCAACCCCCGTCCCTCAGGGATCCTGCGATCCCCCCTCCGGTCCCTTTCAAAGCCGGTGCGATCCCGGCCAGAAGGCCTGTGGCCCCTGCGATCACCATCGTGAAGAGGAGGACCCGGGGGTTAACCGGGGATGAGGGCCAGGAAACCGTGGGCAGAAAAACAGACCGCATGAGATGGCCACCCCAGTAGGCCATTGCCAGCCCAACCAAACCGCCGAGAATCGCCAGGACCAGGCTTTCCAGTAGGAGTTGCCCCACCAAACGACGTCTGGAGATCCCCAGCGCCACGCGGATTCCCAACTCGCGGCGCCGTCGGGTTCCCCGGGCAAGAAGGAGGTTGGCGACGTTCGCGCAAGCGATGAGTAGCACAATGAAGGTCACGCCAACCAGCCAACGAGAGACTCTGACCTCATCCGGCGCGTTGGGTGCAAGAGCGGCTTTCACCGATCCGAGGACGATTTTGGCTTCGGCCGGATACCGGCCCTGATCGATGTACTCCCGCCGGCTGTTGAGATGGAGGGCGGTGGCTTCGTCAGCCGCGGCTTCTGGGGCGGAAGAGGCGGAGAGACGGGCTACCGCTCGAAGCCAGAAGTACCCCTGGTGGGTTACCCAGCGATCGGAAGCCTCTTGAGTCGTATAGGCGTGGACCGGAAGGTAGAGGTCTACACGGTCGAGCTGGACCCCGTTGAACCCCCGGGGGGCCACGCCGATGATGGTATAGCGGCCGTCCCCGATGGGCACCGTCTGCCCCAGGACATCCCTGCTTCCTCCAAATTGGCGCTGCCACAGTCCGTGACTCAGGACCACAACATCGGAGGTACCGGGTTGGGCCTCTTCCTCATCGAAAAATCGGCCCAGGGCCGGAGCTACACCGAGGAGGGGGAAAAACGAAGCCGTGCAATAAAGACCATTCACCCGAACCGCCTCGGCTTCTCTCCCCAAGCCCAGGGGCTCATCCCCGAACGCCGCCACACTTTCGAAGGATTCGGCGGCCAGGTATGCCTCATAGTCCGTCCAACTCATTGCGCCCAGGAGGGCCGGTTCGCCGGTGAACGGAGAAATGCGACTGACGTTGATCCTGACCACCTGGTCCGCATCGGACACATGTGCCGGAGGACTCAGGAGGAGATGGTCCACCACACCGAACATGGTGGCATTGGCCCCGATCCCCAGAGCCAGGGTCAGAACCACCGCAATCGAGAAACCCGGCGATCTGCCGACGCCCCGGAGCACATAGGAAAGATCCTGGGCGAACGACTCGAAAAGGCCCCGCCTCACCTCCTTGGCGGCCCGTCGCCGGTCGATCCGGTGGAGGGTCTTACGGTGGGCATCCAGGTTTCCGAACCGCCTCCGGGCCTCTTCCCTCGCGTCTGCCGGAGACAGCCCTTGGGCGAGAAGCTCCTCTTCCGATTGTTCGAAGTGAAACCGTAACTCCTCGTCCAGTTCCCGCTGCGTGTCGGGGAGGAAAGCTCCCGGAAAACCCTCCTGAACCTCGGGAAGAGCCTCATAGTACGCCCTCCCCGGCCGGTTCACCGAGCACCTTGAACACTGCCTCTGCATAGCGGGACCAGGTCAACGACCCCTTGGTCAGATGTCGCTGTCCGGAGGGAGAAAGGCTGTAGAACTTCGCTTTCCGCTTGTTCTCGCTAAGGCCCCAGTCACTCTCGAGCCAACCCCGTTTCTCCATCCGATGGAGGGAGGTATAGAGGGCGCCCTCCTCGATCTGAAGGGCGTCTTCGGTGGTTTCGCGAATCCATCGAGCCACGGCGTACCCGTGAAGCGGCCCGTGAGTCAGGGCCTTCAGGACAAGGATGTCCAGGGTGCCCTGGAGGAGGTTGAGATTGTCCTCTTTCATTCCGCTCCACTCCGTCGTTGATGTTCCCCTGAAACGTTGAGGGGTCCCTTTCCATCTTTTGACGAAGGGTTGGGAAGAAAGGTTGCACGGGTTAAGAGAGTGGGGGTGCCGGGGGGGGGACCTGAGGAAGGAGGAGTCTTGGACTCGACTCACCGCAACGAGGGAGTGGAGCTCTCACGGATCCGGAACTCGACCTCTTCGGAGAGAGCCAAAGATCCGACCCAGGCGGGATCAGCTGCAGGAAATACGTAATCGAAGAGGATCTCACCCCGGAAGCTCTCTTCCCCGCTGTACCCTTCTGCGGTCATCACCACCACCAGGTCGAGCTGGGGCACTACATAGATCCGTTGTCCGCCCCACCCCACAGCGTAGGGAAAAAAGAGCTGAGCTCCGCCCACCTCAGCGGCCAAAACCCACCACTGATATCCGTACCCACCTCCACTCTCCCAGGTGGAATACGGCTGTGTCGATTCGTGCACCCAAGCGGCCGGAATGAGTCGCTCTCCCGTGGGCTCCCAAACCCCATTGTGAAGGAAAAGGTACCCGAACCTGGCCATATCCCTGGGTCGAAGAAGGAGACCTCCTCCTGTATCGGTGATCCCATTCGGGCCGGTGTACCACTCCCACTCCTCGATCCCCATTGGCTCGAAGAGGTTCCGTTCGGCAAAAGCCTCCGCCGACAGCCCAGTGGAGTTCTGGATGACACCGGAGAGAAGGACCGAAACACCCGTGTTGTAGAGGAACTCCGTACCAGGCTCTCCGGCCATGGGAAGGTCCAAAGTGTATTTGATCCAATCGTCGCTGAAATAGAGAGCGGTGAGGGGATTTTCAGGGGTGGCGTAGTTGACCGACCACTCGTCCCACTCAAACCCACTCCGCATCTGAAGGGCGTGCCGGAGGGTGATGGCCCGCTTTTGATCCCCATCGTGCTCCACTGAGGAGTACTCCGGGAAAAGATCCAACACCGGAGTATCCAGGTCTCCCAAAGCCCCTTGATCCTTGGCGATCCCGATCAGTGCGGAAGCGAAGCTCTTGGTGACGGAGTAGCAGTTGTGGAGTCGTTCCGGGTCCATTCCAAGAAAATACTCGTCGTACACCAGCTGCCCGTCCCGGACGATGAGGAGGGAACTGACAGGCCCCAAGCTGCCCGCACCGATTTCTTCCGTGAGTTCCTGGAGAAGCTGACCGTCCATCCCCGAAGCGGCTGGGCTGGCGACAGGCCAATCGTCCAGATCTTCCGGGCAGGTCGCGCAGGTGTCGCTACATGCAATCAAGAAGGCCTGCACAAGAGTCAGGCTCAGGAAGACAGCGATCGGGGTGGTTCGTGAGGGCATTCGCGTCGAGGCTCCGGGAAGGGGATGGGTCCGTGAAAGGAAGATACGGCACCCTGGGCCAGGGGCTTTCCGGGGAGTCCGCAGCTCTCCCTTGCCGACCCTGAGCCCCCAGCTCAATTCACGGACATGCCAGCGCGGATCTGGCGAATCACCTCGGGGCCGACCCGACAACACCCACCGATCCCTGCCACGCCCATTTGGCGCCACATGGAGGCAGCTCGGGGTAGGGCCATGGGTGAGGGGGTGGACCTCCACACTTTGTCACCGGCCTCGTAGCTCTCGCCGGAATTCGGGTAGAGCAGAATCGGCTTGTCCGTGGCGTCCCGTATCTGCCCGACCAGGGGAGCCATCAACTCTGGAGGGGTACAGTTGACCCCGACCGCCGCCACACCAGGCACGCCCTGGCACATCTCCACAGCGTCCCGAATGGGAGTCCCATCACTGAGGTGTCCTGCGTCCCGACAGGAGAAACTGACCCAACTCCATGTCTCAGGGGTTTCCTGGATAAGTCGAAGGAGAACCCGGGTTTCCGGGAGGGAGGGGATGGTCTCGCACGCCATGAGGTCCGGACCGCACCGGGACAGTGTAATCCAGCGGCGACGATGGAACTCGTACAACTCCGCTTCGCTGAGGCCATATCGTCCGGAATACTCCGACCCATCTGCCAGGAAGGCACCGAACGGCCCTACACTCGCAGCCACCAGCGGTTTCAAGCGGGCTCCCCGTTCCTCGGCACCGTTGGAGGCTCCCCAGTGCCGATTCGATTTCTCGGCCCAGAACTGATCCCTGGCATCTGTAGCCAGCCCAACGGAGAGTTCCAAGAGGCCCTCGATGGCTTCCCCGTCCAGCCCCCGCCGTGCGAGGCCGGGGAAGCTCGCCTGGTAACTGGCCGTGGCGATGCAGTCGGCTCCGGCAGCCAAAAAGTCCATGTGGACTTCCCTGATAGGATCCGGATCCTCCAACAGAATTTTGGCCGACCACAAGGGGTCGTTCAGGTCACATCCTCGAGTCTCCAGGGCCGTGGCCAACCCCCCGTCCAAGACCAGGAACGGTTGGTGATCCAGGAAGTTGGAGATCGGGTTTTTTCCCAGCAGACTCATCTCTTCCTCGGCTGAAATCTGGCTTCTTGGCGGCGACCCAATCTACCCGGGCAATCTCAATCTAGTTGGCCTGGTTAACCAAACGGAGCCTCGCTAAAATCCCACGGCCAGCCCCCAAGACCGGTGGGGGTGCAACAAAGAGGATCCAACCACCATGGAGACCGGCATGACTCCCGCAAAACAGGCCGTCGCTGCGCTGTTCCTTGTTTTGGCCGTTTGCCTTCTCGCCTCGTCCCCTCCGCTCTCCGCCCAGGCCGTGGTGGTCCGGGCCGGGCAGATCCATACCGTCGCAGGGGGGGTCATCGAGGATGGCATGATCCTCATCCAGGACGGGAAGATCGCACGGGTAGGAAGAGATGTTCCCATTCCTGCAGGTACAAAAGAGTTGACCGCAGCGGTGGTCATTCCGGGCCTGGTGGACATGCACACGCATGTGGGAGTCTACAGCCTTCCCATGGTTCAGGAGAACTCCGATGGGAACGAGATGACCAATCCCATCACCCCAGCCGTCCGGGCACTCGACTCATACAACTTCGATGATCCAGCGATTGCAGCAGGCCGAGCCGCTGGCGTCACAACGGTCATCTCCCGGCCTGGAAGCGGAAACATCATCGGTGGCACCAGCGTTGCCGTGAAGCTCAAGGACGGACCACCGGCCGAAGTGGTCATCAAAGAGGTGGCCGATCTGAAGATGGCCATAGAGGGAAACCCGGTTGGAGCCTATGGCCAACGGGGTCAGATGCCGGCCACCCTCATGGGCGTGTATCACCTCGCCGAGAAAGCCTTCATCGAAGCCCAGGAGTACATGGAGAGTTGGGCAAAGTACGAAGAAAAGAAAGCGGAGGACGAGGATG
>CBDUAX010000378.1:0-5152 GCA_965365235.1 uncultured bacterium | reverse complement strand
CTTCACCGTCGAGCCGGGTCCAGAATGCCTCCAGCAGGTCATCCCTTTCGGCCTCCGGGATCGGCTCGACGAACTGCCGCCACAGCTCTGGCTGGATCTTCCCCATCTCGTACAACCACCATTGGATTTCTTCGTCCCTCAGCATCCAGATGCCGCGCAGCACTAGGCTCCTGATCCGTTCCGAATGCTCTTGGGCGTACAACATCGCCAGTGAACTGCCCCATGAACCGCCGAACACGTGCCAGGTGTCAATTCCGAGTTCCTCTCGGAGTTGTTCCATGTCGGACACCAGGTGGGCCGGAGAGTTTTTCTTGAGTTCGCCCGGAGGGGTGGAACGGCCGCAGCCCCGCTGGTCGAAGAGCACGGTACGGAACCGTTCCGGCGCAAAAAATCGCCGGTCGGTGGTGCTGCAGCCGGCGCCGGGGCCGCCATGGACGAATACGATGGGAAGGCCGTTCGGCGAGCCGCACTCCTCGAAGTAGAGGGAGTGCAGATCATCGACCTGGATCTGACCGATACGGTACGGCTCGATCTCTGGATGGAAGTATTCGTTGGCCATGGCTACCCCCGTCCCAGGCCTAGGCGGTCCCGAGAAGCGCCTTCGCCTTCTTCACGGCTTCAATCGCATCTTCCGCAAAACCGTCGGCTCCGATCCGGTTTGCCCACCGCTGGGTGACAGGCGCACCGCCGACCATCGTCTTGAACCGGCCTTTGAGGCCAGCCGCCTTCAACTCCTCCTCCAGCTGCTTCTGCGCCCCCATTGTGGTGGTGAGAAGGGAGCTGGTGCCGATGATGTCGGCGTCGAACCTGTCCGCCTCCTCGAGGAGCTTCTTGACCGACACGTCTCGCCCGAGGTCCAGAACTTCGAAGCCGTTTGCCTTGAGCAGGGAGACCACGATGGTCTTACCGATGTCGTGGACGTCCCCTTCCACTGTAGCGATGACCACGCGCCCCTGAGTCTGCTCTTGCTCGCCGGGGATGGATTCGTTGATCAATTCGGTGGCTTGTTCCATGGCGTTGGCGGACATGACCAACTCAGGGAGAAAGAGCCTACCCGACCCGAAGAGATCTCCCACTTTGTTGATGCCGGGAATGAACCCGTTGTTCATCAACTCGAGGGGATCGATGCCGTCGCCCAGGCCTTGCTTCGCCACCTCGACGGCCTCCGTCGAATTCCCCGCGATGATGGATTTCGTCGCACGCTCAAAGATTTCTGCCGACCTGATACGTTCGTTCCTTGGTTTCTCTGGCGCTCCCACCGCCGGCACGGAAAAGGGGGGAAGAAGCCCCCCCCTCCCCTTTATTCGGGATATCCGGTCTGTGACTTGAACAGCTCCACCGAGTTGATCCGAATATCGAGTAGTTCAGCGATCTTCATCTTGGCGCGGATCCCTTTGGGACTTCCTGACACCGAGGTCACGAGTCCGAGGCCCAGGTCCTCCCTGAGCTGGCGCATCACTTCCTCATCGGTCAGGTCGATGATACCGATCCCGAGCTTTCCGGCCACGTATGCTTTCGCCTCATTGATCTTCATCTTCCTCGTCATCTGCATCCAGGCCACCAGATCTCCGGCAGTCCTGATTCCACCCATCCCTGAAGCCATGATATGCGAAAGATGCATGCCCATGGGGTCGCCGACGCCGATCTAGAGGCCGTCCGCTTTTCCTAATTGCACAAGGGATTTGGATACCCTGGAGACACTATCGATGGGGGGCTGCTCCATCATGGGAACCCCCCCAACCCCCATACCCACATTCACATGGACAGGGATCTCCGAGGCCTCGGTTGCCGCCTTCACGAAGGTTACGGCCCGGGCCAGGTTCCAGGCCACCGATTCGTTGGTGTTGGTGTTCACGGCAACCCCAACGATGTCGGCTCCTGCAGCTTCCGCCATCTTGACCTGGTCCTGGGGGTACATCCCGGCCAACCGCTTGCCGTCGAACTCTACGGAGCCGTGCATCCCCAGGACGAACTCCCCGGACGCGCCGAGGATCATGGGCATATGGGGAAGATCTTTCTTCAGGTCCCGGACCGCTTGAAGGGCCGCCAGGTAATCGGCATCCCCCGCTGATCCGGAGGTGTCGAAGTTGATCCCCTCGCAACCGATGGTATCGAGTTTTCGGACCACGAAGCCCAGATCCCGTCGAAGATGTTCGGCGGCCTCCTCCTGGGTCTTCTTGGCCCCTTCGATATCCCCCTTGCCGAGGAGGTCGGCCGGGTTTGCGCATGGACCGTCAGGCTGGTAATACAGGCCCATGTTGGGTTGTGCCCCGTAGAAGAACGGGGCCGTCGTCATCTGGGACGCGGTGTAGTACTCGTTCATCTCGAAGTTGACGATGGACTTCACGGGCTTGTAGCTGTAGTCGCTGTGGCCCATGGAGGTCGTATCTGCGCCACATGCCCGCTCGTAGGTCAGGATCGCCTGCATCCTGCTCAACGGCACGCCTACACCGCCGCCATCCTGGCCGGAGTAGAAACTCATTGTGCCGCCATCGTCCGTGACGATGACCTCCTGGCCCGGCTCTACGCTTACCATCCGTGAGGAATCGGCCAAGATTTCGAACAGCGTTTCGAGCTCGTCACCGGCTAGCTGTGGGATGCGCCCCTTTTCAGCCGCGTCCTCGGTGCCAGCGAGAATCTCCTCCTTGAGCTCGGAGGCACTCATGGTGACTCTTTCGCCATCTCCCATCCTGGTCGAAATCGTTTCGCTCATTCGTGGACCCCCTGTTCACAAAACCCTCTTTCCCCGAGCCGGAGGGTTTGATTTTGGAACACGTTTTCACTATATGGAACACTGTATCATTCGCTGAGTCCCCGGACAAGAGTCCTCAGACGGGGGTGGCCGCAGGGGTGAGAGGCCTTGCCGCTTCGGTGCCACCGGGTGGTATCTTTGGTGGCACGAATTCTCCGCCGCAAGGTCCGTCGGTACTCCCCTCTTTCGGGAGCTGAGGGCTCACAACAACCGGACGCAGCGGGAGCGGATAGATTCCGCCTCCCATGGTGGACTTTACCTTCCGGGGAAATACGGGGAGTGGATCGAAAAAGGATCGTGTGGGCTCTAAACCCGCATAGCTCGGTGTGACTCCGGGGCTCCCCATCTCTCTCCCTCCCCCGCTGTTCCGGTTGCCCGGTTGGGGTGAGACGGCCGGGGCCGAAGCCTGCAATACGTTGAACCAGAGCCTTCCGAGGATGTTGCCGTGGAAACGACCTGGTCGGAAATACAGGCGAAAAGACTCAAAGCCCTCGACGTAAACCCGGCCCAGCTTTCCAAGCGGTTCGAAGACCAGGTGGAACGGGACCGGGCCTTCCAGAAACTGGAGGGGACGCTTGCCAAGAGGCGCAAGAGTGAACTCGAGGAGATGAGGCGGGTCCACGGCCGCCCCGGGCTCTGTCGTCTGGAGACCAAGCTGGTGGAGACCCTGGTGGCGGAAGGGTTCGTCCAGGTGACCACCCCCACGATTTTGGCCCGGGGGCTTCTAGCCAGGATGGGGGTCACGGAAACCCACGATCTCTTCAGACAGATCTTCTGGTTGGACGGAGACCGTTGCCTTCGGCCCATGCTTGCGCCCCACCTCTACTTTGTGATCAAGGACCTCCTCCGGCTCTGGGAAAGACCGGTGGGCATCTTCGAGGTGGGCTCCTGTTTCCGCAAAGATTCGGAGGGGGCCAAGCACTCCAATGAGTTCACCATGCTCAATCTCTGCGAGTTCGGCCTTCCAGAGGAGGATCGAGGCGCCAGGATCCGGGAGATGGCGGATCTGGTGACGCGGGCTGCAGGGATTGATGATTATCGGCTGGTGGAAGAAGAATCCACGGTCTACGGGAAAACGATGGATGTGCTGAGTAGTGGCGGCCTGGAGCTCGGCTCTGGCGCGGTGGGCCCCCACCCCTTGGATTCTGCATGGCGAATCACTGATCCCTGGGTCGGTTTCGGGTTCGGACTGGAGCGGCTGTTGGTGACGGTGCGGGGAGGCGATAGCATCGGGAAGATGGGAAGAAGCATCGCCTATCTCGACGGCATCACCCTCAGTCTTTAGGGATGGTCAGCCGGAGCGTTGGGAACCCCGTCCTCCTGCACGGACCGAGCTAGTCATGGCGCATTCCCACAGGAGAGGAACCGGGGTGGAAGCGATCTTGAGGAAGGCCGAGGAGGGAGATCCCATCTCGGAGTTGGAGATCGTCCACCTCCTCTCCATCGAACGCAGGGAGGAACGGGAGGCGCTCTTCGCTGCGGCCAGACGGGTTCGGGCCAGGCAAACGGGCGACACCGTCTTCCTGTACGGGTTCGTATACCTGAGCACCTACTGCCGCAACGATTGCCTCTTCTGTTTCTACCGGAATTCCAATCCAGAGGCCCTCCGGTACCGAAAGACCCACCACCAGATCGTCGATGTGGCCAGGGCTTTGGCGGAATCGGGGGTTCACCTCATCGATCTGACCATGGGTGAGGACCCGGCCTTCTTGGACGGTGAGCACTTCGAAGAGTTGGCCGAGCTGGTGGCCTCGGTGACGGAGGCCACCGCTCTTCCCGTGATGATCTCGCCTGGGGTGGTTGATGAGGGAGCCCTGTCCATGTTGAAGGATTCCGGCGTTTCTTGGTACGCCTGCTACCAGGAGACGCACAACCGCACCCTCTTTGACGAGATTCGGCCGGGCCAGGATTTCGACGCCCGACTGGAAGGGAAGCGGATCGCACGGCGACTCGGCCTTCTGACGGAGGACGGGATGCTGTCGGGGATCGGAGAGTCCCCCGCCGACGTTGCCCAGAGTCTCACGGCGATGGGAGGGGCCGAGACCGACCAGGTAAGGGTCATGAGTTTTATCCCTCAGAGGGGCACTCCCCTTTCGGACCACCCAGCGGGGGACCCAAATGAAGAATTGAAAATCATCTCCATCCTGCGCCTCCTCTTCCCGGACCGACTGATTCCGGCATCCCTGGATGTCGGGGGTCTCAGGGGCCTGAAAAGTCGGCTCGATGCCGGCGCGAACGTAGTCACGTCGCTGGTTCCTCCGGGAGAGGGGCTTGCCGGGGTAGCCCAGAGCAGCCTCGATATCGACGATGCCCGGCGCACCGTATCAAGGGTAGATCCTGTGCTCAGGGAGTGCGGTCTCACCGCGGCTACCAAGCCGGAGTATCGCCGATGGGTCGAGA
>CBDUAX010000377.1:0-5166 GCA_965365235.1 uncultured bacterium | reverse complement strand
GGAGGAATCGCTCAAGCGCTCTTCCGATCCTACCGAGCTTCTCCGCTCAGTCGGAGAGCCGGTGCCGGCCGAATAGAGAAAGCCCTGAGGAGCTATGGCAAAGTTCGTATATAGTGCCAGACCGGCCACCGGCGGCGACATCCAGACCGGAGAGCTGGAAGTAAAAAGCAAGGACGAAGTCCTGGCTTTCCTCCATAAGCAGAAGATGATTCCGGTCTCGGTCCGCCAGAAGGAGGCCGGGATCAACATCCAGTTCGGGACGGGGATCTCTACTCGGGACATCGTCATCTTCACCCGACAGTTCGCCACCATGATCAACTCGGGGCTTCCGTTGGTCCAAAGCCTCGACATTCTGGCGGAGCAGTCGGAAAACCAGTCCTTACGGAAGGTGATTCAGGACGTCCTCTACGACGTCGAGTCAGGGCACACCCTGGCCGATGCCCTGGGGAGGCATCCAAAAGTCTTCACGGACCTGTACGTGAACATGGTGGCTGCCGGTGAGGCCGGTGGTATCCTGGATACGATCCTGTTGCGACTGGCCACTTTCCTGGAAAAGAACGACGCCCTGATACGGAAGATCAAGGGCGCGATGATCTACCCCGGGGTGATCTTCACAGTGGCTGGGTTGGCGGTTGTCATCCTGCTCATCTTCGTGATCCCCACCTTCCAGAACATGTTCGAGTCGGCTGGGATTCCTCTCCCCTTCATGACCCAGCTGGTCATCAACATGTCCATCTTCCTCCAGCGTTTCTGGTGGGCGCTGGGATTCGGGGTCATCGCCGCGTTCTTCATATTCCGTCAGGTTTATGCCACGGATGGTGGGCAGCTCTTCCTCGATCGGATCCTTCTGAACATGCCCATCCTCGGAGACTTGCAGCGGAAAGCAGCTGTGGCCCGGTTTACCCGGACCTTGGGGACCCTGGTCTCCTCGGGCGTCTCCATTCTGGAGGGCCTCGAGATTACGGCGAAGACGGCGGGGAACCGGGTGATCCACGATGCGGTCATGGGCTCTCGGGCGTCCATTGCGGGTGGGGAGACCATCGCCGGGCCACTGAAGGAATCCGGTGTATTCCCACCCATGGTCGTGCAGATGATCAATGTCGGTGAGCAGACCGGAGGTCTGGACGAGATGCTCACCAAGATCGCCGATTTCTATGATGAAGAGGTCGATGCGGCAGTGGAGGCGTTGCTGGCTGCAATGGAGCCCATCATGATCGTCGTTCTCGGAGTGATCGTCGGTGGGATGATCGTGGCCATGTACCTGCCCATCTTCGACATGATCAACGCGGTGCAGGGGTAGCAGGGAAGGGGAGAATTTCGGGCGTGTCCAGAGCTTTTGTGAACGAGGATGCGGGAGGGAATCCAGAGAGTTCCTTCAACCTCCCGGACCCTGATTCAGACTATTTCGATGAGGCGGCTGCCTGGGCCCTGATCGAGGGAGCCGACGAGGGAGATTCGGTGAGCGCCGAGATCGCCACCGGGTACAGGTGGGGGGAGGAACGCCTCGTGCCTCACGTCGAGCGCATCCTGGAAGAGGCTGAGGAGCAGGGAGAGGGTCGAGTGGCGCAGCTGGCGCGGCGGTTCCTCCGCCACGCAGAGGGGATCTAGAGGGTAATCAGAGGCAAATCCCGGGGGCTAGGGGAGGGCCCCCTCGTCCGGAGAAGGCCCCCCCCTGGGTCGAAGTTGGACCACAACCGTCTCGCCTGCCTTCTCGGTGGTAAGGACGAACTCGAAATCTTTCCCCACACCGTTCTCCCGGATCTTGAGAACTACCGGAACCTGCTGGTGGCCATCTCCTGAGTTGTAGGTATCCAGAACTGTCTTCCTCACCACGCAGGCTGAACACTCTACCGTGTGCCCGCATCCACCCGGGAGGGTGGCATTCCAGCAGTCGAAGACCTCGCCGTTGAACTGTCCCTCCACCTGACCTTCGGTCTTCCCCACCAGAGCCCGCAGCTCCCGGTTGGTCCGATGGACCCTGAGGCGGGGATCGATTAGAAGGGTCGGGACCCCAAGAGAATTCAGGAAGTCGTCCAGACGCGTTCCGGTCTCACCCCAGAGGTCCGCAGCGCAGGAGTGACAGATGCCGTGAGTGATGGGCTTTCGAGTCCGGGAGGTCCTACTGTCCTCTCCCATCTCCGTTCCACACCAGGCGCAAACGGTCTTCAACCCCACCCCCCCCCAACCAAAATGGAAAGAAAAAACCCCGGAATCCCGGGAAGTATCGGACCCATGAGCCTCAAAGTAAAACGGAAGGTTCCCTCGAACGTGTTCCCTCGACACCTTGAGGTCATGAGTCTCGCCCCCTATTCTCCACGCCCAAGCCCGGTCTGGTCCCCCAAGCCCTCTGATCTTTCCCGGAGTCTCCCGACCATGCGCCCTTCTCCCAGACGTATCCTACACTCCACCCTCCTCACGTTCCTTTTTCTTCAGGTTGTCGGACCCGGTTCCCTACAGGGGCAAGGGCGAGAGACCCTCTTGTTTCAAGACCTCATGAAGGTTCGACAGGTTCGGGACCCCTCTATCTCCAAAGATGGCCGTTGGATCGCCTTGGCTGCTGTTCCGGATCGGGGAGACGGAGAGGTGCTGGTCCACTCGACGACAGGGGATACCCGATTCAGGATCCCCCTGGGGAGCGCACCGGTCATCGCTCCGGATGGGCGCTGGGTCGCGGCCCGCCTGGGACCCTCTTTCGAGGCCCAGGAGACAGCCGCCGACGGGGATCGGCCCCGGTCGGGGATGGCCCTGCTCAACACGGACTCGGGTGAGGTTCTGGAGTGGGAGGAAATCTCGAGTTTCGGCTTTTCCGGTGCTGGGGGGTGGTTGGCTAGACTCGCATTCGCTCCAGAAGGGGCCGAGGGGGAGGAGCCGGCGCCCTCGGAAGGTCCCGAGGCCCAGGAAGAAGACGAGGGACGAACCCGGGAGGAGCCGGGAACCCTCTTTACGCTCAGGCACTTGGCTACCGGATCGGAGGTGGAGATTCCCAGCGTCAAGCGTTTCTCCTTCCACCGAGACGGTCCCTGGCTTGCCTATGTGGTGGCGACGCCCACTGGGGAAGGCGATGGGGTGTACCTGCGCCACCTCACCTCCCAGGGAGAGGTCGAAGCGCTGGAAACCGGCGAGTTCCTCCAGGTCCGAACCATGGCCTGGGGTGAGGACGACCCAAGACTCGCGTGGGTCTCTGCCCCTGAGGAGGAGGACGGGGAGGCCGGGGCCGGATCTCTCTCCTATTGGGATGGTGACGGAGTCGAAAGGGTGCCCCTTTCCAACGCGATTCCCGATGGGTGGGAGCTGCCGGCGGAGAATCGCCTGGCGTGGAGTGACGATGGCGACCGTCTCTTCTTCGGGTCCCGTCCGGCCAACCCCGAGGTGGAAGAGGACGGAGAGGACGAGGGCGTGTTCGATCCCTATGACATGGAGCGGATCCTGAAGGGGAGAACGGTTGATGTTTGGCACACCGACGACCCCCTCATCAATCCCAACCAGATACGTGTATGGTCGCGGGAGCAGGCCCGGACATTCCTGGCTGTCCACCACCTTTCTTCCGGGGAGACGGTGCAGTTGGGGGACACCCTGGTGCAACTCGACGGAATCCCGGACAACCCCATCCGGGCCCTGGCCTCTTCGTCGGTTCCTTACATGAAAGAACGGACCTGGACCGGCGGGGCGGAGGACATCTACCTGGTCGATCTGACCACCGGAGAGCGGACCCTGGCCGTAGAGGGATATGGGGGGCAGGGGTCCGCCGCCAACTCCTGGATTGGCGCCTTCGCCGAATCGATGAGTCTCTCCCCCGGGGGTCGGTTCCTTGTCTGGTTCATGGGGGACCATTGGCACCTCCTGGACGCGGAAACGGGCGCCAAGCGCGTCCTCACCCAGGGGATGGATGTCCCCTTCTACGATGTGGACCACGACTACCCGAGCCCCAGAGGAGGGCACGGTGTGGGTGGGTGGTTGGAAGGGGATGCCGCGGTTCTGATCCATGACAAGTACGACGTCTGGCGCTTTCCCACCGACGGTGGGGCGCCGGTCAATCTGACAGGGGGGCAGGGGCGGAGCCGGGAGTTGATCCTGAGGGTGACCCGCCTCGATCCTCAGGTGGAAGCGTTTTCCCCGAATGGCCCGGTGCCGTTGGCGTCCTTCGACTGGCGGGACAAGAGCTTCGGGTTCTTCTCCACTCATTCCGGAAGAGGGGGGTTGGAAGCGCTGCTGGATGAGGAAAAGCGTTTCCGTGTCCTTGCCAAGGCCGATGATGCGGACCGGCTTCTTTATGTCCGTGAGGATTACGATGAATTCCCCGATCTGTGGGTTTCGGATCTGGGTTTCGGGGAGCGGCGGAAGGTCACCGATGTCAATCCGGGCCTCCTGGAAAAATTCGCTTGGGGAACCGCACGTCTGGTGGAATGGGATTCAGATGACGGAGTCCCACTTCAGGGCGTCGTGATCCTCCCGGGGAACTATGAGGAAGGGAGGCGATATCCGGTCCTGACCTATTTCTACCGGTTCTTCTCCCAGCGCCTGCATGAGTTCAACGCACCGGTCATCAACCACCGGCCTTCCTTCCCCATCTATGCTTCCGATGGGTACCTGGTCTTTCTTCCGGATGTACGCTTCGAGGTGGGAAGGCCTGGACTCTCTTCCATGAAGAGCGTGGTTCCCGGCGTCAAGAAGCTCGTGGACCTGGGGTTGGCGGACCCGGACGCCCTGGGCCTTCACGGTCATTCCTGAAGTGGTTACACCACTTCCTACATCGTGACCCAGACCAACATCTTCGCAGCGGCGGTGGCAGGTGCCCCGGTCTCCAATATGACCAGCGCCTACGGAGGCATCCGGTGGGGGACCGGCCTGGCGCGGCAGTTCCAGTACGAGCAGACGCAAAGCCGCCTCTCGGGGAGCCTCTGGGAGGCAAGGTCGGACTATATCGACAACTCTCCACTCTTTTTTGCAGACCGGGTGGAGACCCCGCTGGTCCTCATGCATGGTGACGAGGACGACGCCGTGCCGTGGTACCAGAGTATTGAGTTCTATCTCGCACTCCGGCGTCTCGGGAAGGACGCGGTATTTCTTCAGTACCGAGGCGAACCCCACCACCCGCAGAAGTACGGGAACAAGCTGGACTACTCCATCCGGATGTCTTGGCCGTGTCTCTTGATTCAGACGACAAGG
>CBDUAX010000376.1:0-5176 GCA_965365235.1 uncultured bacterium | reverse complement strand
CCGACGCTGGTCATCATCGACGGTGCCGGAAAGACGGTCTCCAAGAACGGTCGCGAGGAGGTGGCCCAGAGGGGGGCCGCAGCGTTCGACCTTTGGTTGGCTGCCAGCGGCGGAGGGTAGCGGCCCTTCCCCTCCCTCCTCTCTCATCCCCGCCTCAAACCACATTATTCCCCGCGCTGAAACCTTTTCCCTCGCCTTCACGTCAGAATGAGATGAGTAGTGTCATTTTGATACTACAGGCCCCCAACCTGTACCCGGCCCGAATGGCCTGAGGACGAGATGCCACACCCAACTTTCGACGCTCAACGGTTCCTTCCACTTCACCCCCTGGAGTTTCGAATCCTCTTGGTTCTCCTGGATGGTCCGGCACACGGGTATCGGATCGTGAAGGAGATCGAAATCAGAGAGAAGGAGATCGCTGGCATCTATCCGGGGAATCTCTATAGAAGGATTCGGGACCTGTTGAGGAAAGGTCTGTTGGAGGAGGTGGGGGCCCCTTCCGGTGCCGAGGCCGACCCCCGCCGGAGATACTTCGCGCCAACAGCTTTGGGGCAAGCAGTCGCCAGAGCCGAAGGAAAACGTTTGGAGAACCTTGTCCGAGAGGCCAAGGCCCTCGGCGTATTCTCCGGAAGCTAGGGGGCAATCATGCAAGTTCCTTCCGAACAAGACTCCTCCCGGCCCCCGGATCCTGGAGCGTACGCCGCGCTTCTCCGCTTACTCCCGAAGAGTCTTCGAGAGGAGTTCGGAGAGGAGATGACCTACCTCTTCCTCCAGCGTTTGAAGGAGACCCGCGGCGGGTTCGGACGTCTTGGCGTCTGGGGTCGGGCAGCCTGGGACCTCCTTTTTCATGGGATGGGTGCCCGATGGCAGGAGCGATTCAGCAAGAGTCGCCCACCTATCCACCGCCAACCCAATTCACGACAGCCGAAAAGAGGGGAAAAGGAAAGCCGTACCATGTTCGGTGACCAGCTGCGTTTGGACCTGATGTATTCCCTTCGGACCCTCCGGAGATCGCCCGTCTACACCGTTGTGGTCGTGGTCACGCTTGGGGTGGGCATCGCTCTGAACACCCTGGTCTTCAGCGTGATGAACCCCTTCCTCCTCCGCCCTCTCCCCTATGAGGGGGCAGAGGATCTCGTCCATCTCGGGGGAGTGGATCCCATTCAGGGTTGGGACGGCGGGCGCTTCTCCTCCCTTCAGCTCGCCGATCTCAAGGAGCGCTCGAGAGCTTTTGACGACCTGGCCGGGTATTTCTACGGGACCCGGAACCTCTCGGGGGATCAGGCGGCGGAGCAGGTAACGACCACATGGGGAACGGGGAACCTCTTCCCTCTTCTTGGTGTGCGGCCGGCTCTGGGTCGGGTATTGGGTCCGGAGGATGATCGCATCGGAGCGCCGGAGGTCGTTGTCGTGAGCCACGGACTCTGGGTCCGTCGCTACGGAGGAGATCCCGGGATCGTGGGTAAGACGGTCCGGATCGATGGGGTGGGCCACACCGTCGTAGGCGTGCTTCCGCAGGACTTCAACTTCCCCTTCAACGCTGTGCAGCTCTGGCTTCCCATGCGGGCAGACCCTGCCGATGAGGCCCGGGAGGACATGGGTACTCTGGTCATCGGGCGACTCGCCGAGGGTTGGTCCGTGGAGATGGCTCGGGAGGAGGCCAGCGCGGTACAACGAAGTCTGGCCGCAGCCTATCCGGAGGCGGACGGCCAGTACAATGCCATCTCCGTCACGCCCATGAGGGAAGCCCTCAACTTCGTCTGGGATATGCTCCAGCGGGCATTCCTGATTTTGCTGGTAGGAATGGGATTCGTCCTCGTCATCGCCTGCGTGAATGTGGCTT
This sequence comes from uncultured bacterium, assembly GCA_965365235.1. Taxonomy (GTDB): domain Bacteria; phylum Gemmatimonadota; class Gemmatimonadetes; order Longimicrobiales; family Gaopeijiaceae; genus CBDUAX01. The sequence goes on along the minus strand of CBDUAX010000376.1, from coordinate 3,333 downwards.
CCCTGACCCTGGCCCGCTTGGGGGCCAGAACGAGGGAGGTTGCCCTGCGCCAGGCTCTGGGGGCCGGCCGTCGACGGCTGATTCGCCAATTCCTGGTCGAGGCGGTCCTTCTGGCTACCCTGGGTGGTGTCCTGGGATTGGGTCTCGCCCACCTGGGCACGGGTGTCTTGGCCGGCCTGTTCCCTCCGGACATTTACCGAGTGGGAGAGATTTCCCTGGATCGGCGCGTCCTCGCTTTTTCCGCTCTCATCACCCTCTCCACTCCCCTCTTTTTTGCCTTGGTGCCTTCCTGGATGACGGCCCGGGGTGCTCTCTCCGAGGGTCTGAAAGAAGGATCGGCTGCCGGAGGGACCGGGAAGAAGGCCATTCGTGGGCGGAAGATCCTCGTGGTGGCTGAAGTGGCTCTGGGGGTGATCCTCGTTGCTGGAACCGGCCTCATGATGCGTAGCCTCGCCAACGCCCTGTCGGTTGACGTCGGCTTTCCGGCCGACAGGATCCTGACGGCACAGGTTTCCCTCCCCAGCTCCGCCGGGGAGGATCCAGTCGTCCTGGACGCCCGTTTTCGGGCTTTGATGGAGGGGTTGGAGGCTCTTCCCGGGGTTTCTTCCGTGGGATCGGTTTCAAATCTTCCCCTCAACCACGAGGTGTTCTCCCTCCGATACACAACCAGTGAGGGGTTGGACCTCCCCCTCGAGGAGCGACCGTCAGCCCACTCCAGTCGGGCGGGGCCCGGTTACTTCGAAGCCATGGGGATCTCGCTCCTGGCCGGGAGCCCGTTCCGCCCAGACGATGCCGGATCAGGAGTACCTCGAGTGATCGTAACGCGGGGGTTGGCAGAAAGACTCTGGCCGGGTCAACCGGCCTTGGGACAAACCCTGGTGTTTGGACGGGGCGCAGAGCCTGTCTCTGCAACAGTTCAGGGGGTGACCAGCGATTTCTACTACGACCAACTCACCGACGGTCCGCGGCCTCACATCTTCCGTCCCCTGTTGGGAACCGGGTCTCGTAGGCGTTTCCTCGTCATCTCCGCAGCTCAGGGGAGCACGCCGGGATCGCTGGTGGAACCAGTGCGAAAGGCCCTCTTCGATCTGGATCCGGATGTTCCAGCGGGCATCCGACCCATGATGGACATTCTCAAAGAGAGCACGGGGCTCTGGGCCATCAGCTCCCTCTTCCTGGGGATCTTCGGGTTTGTGGCTCTGGCTCTGGCCGCCCTGGGGATCTATGGGGTGGTGGCCTTCTCCGTCTCCCAACGGCGGCGGGAGATGGGGCTCAGGCTGGCTCTGGGCGCAACAAAGGGTCGGGTTCTATCAGGTGTGGTCGGCGAGGGGCTCAGGATTACCTCAATGGGGCTCATCCTGGGCGGTTTGGGAGCTGTGGGGGTTGGTGTCGTCCTTTCGGGGCTCCTCCTGGGCGTTGGTCCGGTGGATTTCGCCACTCTCTCGGGCGTCGTAGGGATTTTCCTCTTGGTCGCCGTATGTTCCGCCTTCATTCCTGCCCGGCGGGCAGCAGCGGTGGAGCCAGCGGAAGCGCTACGGATGGAGTGAGTTCGGTTCAAAGGGAGACAGCCCCCCGGACAGGCCCATCAAGGGTTCAGCCGCAAGCGTCCTTGTTTCCGAAATGCTGAGGCTGATTGGTCCAACCGCGCACGCCATCCTCGGTCTCGATGAGGACCCACCATTCAGCTTCCTCCCGCTCTGCGGGAGGACGAAGGTACTCAGCCCAACATCCCCGGCCGGGCCGGAGGCAGAAGTCGTCCATCCAGAGTTCCTCCTCACCGATCTCCCCATTGCGCCAGTAGCGGTAGAAGCCTTCCCCGATATAGTCGAGCAGGAACAATACCTCTCCCATAGCGAAGGGCGGATGCTCGTGAACCACCGCAATCGGCTCGGGGCGTAGGTGCACCTCACCCGTTACGCCCAGGACTCTCTGTCCCGCGAGGACCGTGCCCACCTCGATGGTACCGAACGGCTCGTCGGTGAGTGAAGTCGTCTCCAAGACCTCCCACTCCCGGTAGGTGCAGCACTCGAAGGGACAGGCGCCCTCGGCGACGTAGCGCTCTGGGGGTCGTAGGGACGGATCCAAGGCTTTCAGTTCCTCCCGGTAGGCTGCTCTACGTTGGGCCGAAGCCGACTTCAGCGCCTCCAGCCTTTGCCCCAACTCCGTCTCCTGGAACTCCGTGGTGGCGATAAAAGCCGCCAACGTCTCTCGGAACTCGAAGGTGGATGGTTTCAACTCGGCCCCCCTTCGAAAGAGCTCCTCCAGGACCTGAGTTGCCATCTCAGGTTGCCCGGCCCCGAGGTACACCTCGGCAAGCCCATACCACCGGTTGAGGTTCGAGCACATGGCGCGGACGTAGAGCCTTTGAAGATCGATCAGCTGCTGTTGATCTCCCTGTTCAGACGCCTCAGCGAACCGCTGGTAGAAATCCGAAAGCCCCGAGCTCAGACTCTCGTCGCACGGTCCCCCGAGATCGAAGGTGTCCGCCTGGGCCCCGATGGAGGGCCAAAGCTCAAAGCTCTCCTGCATGCGCTGGTAGATCGCCGCGTGCTCTTCGATATCCGGATCGTTGGGATTCGATCCGGCATAACCGACCTGGTAGATTTTGCCGTCGTGGACGAGGGCAACGATGATTCCAGTGTGATCGAAGGCGAAGATGGTGAACCGCCTCGCATCTCGACCTGCGAGCTTCACATCCTCGGCCCCTGTCACAAGGCTGTCGTCGTACACGTCTGCGTTGGTCGAGTCGGCCCACTCATCCAGGGTCCTGCCCTCCACGAGCTCGTGAACGAGGACGCGAAACTCTCCAGGCCAGAAGCTGCCCTCCGGCTCCTTGAACGTGACCTTCTGATGGACCCCCGGAAAAAGAACCTCTCCCTCCCAAAGGACCGCGTCGTCGGCACGGGGTTGCGCCTCGATCACCTCCCACCCCGCGGGATACTCGATCTCATAACCAAAATCGCTGTTCCGGTAGCTCTCCCACCCGGCTGTCTGGGCCGCGGACAGGACCAGAGCGCTGACCGGAACAAGAAGAAGGAGGCTGAGAATCCTGAACCCTTTCAATTTGGTTCCCCCGAGTTGTCCCGGCGGCTGGCCGGATGCAGGAAGGTGGGAGGTCGGCCCCCGATGGAAAGGTCAAAAAAAGGATAGAAAGTGCCGGCCGAAGGCTACACCTGAAAGGTGGTCTTCCTCATGGGGACTGGGCAAGGTTGATCGGCGAGACGCCTCGTCCACGACCGGTTCCCCACCAATCTATGCTGGTGGAACGACCTGGGCGTTTGGTCTGGACAGGTGCCGTAAGGAAAGAACCGCGACGGAGTCCTTGGGAGCTGC
>CBDUAX010000375.1:0-5231 GCA_965365235.1 uncultured bacterium | reverse complement strand
TCCGGGGAACCGCCGGTCCAGCTCGGTGTCAGTCCTCCCGAAGGATCTCCGCCGGGTCCACGGCAGCAGCCCGTCGAGCTGGAAGATCGGACGCCAGGACTCCAGCTGCTAGAAGAAGGAGGAGGAGAACGACGTGGGTGAGGGGATCTCCCGGTGTCACTCCGTAGAGCTGGCTCTCCAGAAGGCGGCCGCCGGGCAGTGCGGCCAGGAGACCCAGGAAAATCCCCGCCCCTGTCAGCACCAAGCCCCGAGTCAGGACCATGAGTCGGACCGAAGCCCTGGGGGCGCCGAGGGCCACCCGGATTCCGATCTCCCGTCGCCGGGCCGCCACCCGGTGGGCCAGCCCGGCCTGGCACCCCGCCAGGGCAAGCAGGGTGGCGAGAACGCCAAAAACGGACAGGACGACGGTGTAGAAGCGGGGTTCCGCCAGAGATCTCCGGATGCGGGACCGCATGGTCGTGACCTGGTCCACCGCCAACTCTGGATCCAGGGAGCGGACCAACACGCGGGCTTCCTCGGCCACGACCCCCGGGGGTGCGTCGGATCGAACAAGGAGTGTGAACCCCGCGGAGCCGCCTTTCTGAAAGAACGGCTCGTAAGCCACTGGAGCCGGCCGGGTCCGGAGGCCTCCGTGTCGCACCGGGCTCACCCCCCCGACCCCCCCTCTCATCTCCGTGGGGCCGAAGAAGGAGTGCGCCCGGTCCCCAATGGATAGGGCCGGCCCCTGGTTGGTCCGCACGCCTGGGTCCACGACCAGAACCGGTGGGGCCTCACTCCGATCGGCGCCCTGGAACCCCTCCCCCTCCAGGAAAGGGATACCCAGAACCTCGAAGTACGCCTCCGTCACCATGGCTACCTGCACTGCATCTGTGGGCCCAGTGGCTCCTTCAACCATGAGGGGAGAGGTCATATTGGATCCGGAGATGGGGAGGTTCCGCCCCAAGGCCACGGCCTGGGCACCGGGGAGGACAGCCGCTCGTGCCAATAGCTCCCTGGCGAAGGTGATGCGGGTGCCCTGGTCCGGATAGCGGTAGTCGGGGAGACTCACATCCAGAAGGGTGATTCCCGCGGGATCGAAGCCTGGATCTTCCTGAACCGTGGAAATGAAACTCCGGACCAGGAGCCCGGCGCCGGCCGTGAGGACCAGGGCCAAGGCCACCTGCAACACTACCAATCCTTCCAGCGATCCCCTGATCCAAGGGGGTGTCCCGGATCCCTGGGTGGATTCCCGAAGGGTCTCCGCGGGTGAAGTGCGGGAACCGGACAGGGCCGGGATGAGGGCGGTGGCCACCCCGGTGCCTGCGGCCAAGGCGAGGGCAACCAGAGCAACGGTAGGATCCAGCCGGATATGAGACGCCCGGGGAAGATCCAAAGGGACGAGGGCCAGGGCGGGATCCAGGGTAAGCCAAGCCAGCAGGAGCCCTGCAGCTCCTGCTACGGTCCCCAGAAGAAGGCCCTCCGTAAGGAGCCCCGCGGCCACCCGGATCGATCCAGCTCCCAGGGAGGCCCGCAACGCCACTTCCCCACGACGGCGGACCCCCCGGGCGAGGAGCAGGCCTCCGGCATTGGCGGCAGCGGCCAAGAGTACCAGAAGCACCGCCCCCTGGAGGAGGAGAAGGGGGGTCCGGATATCACCCAACAAGCGATCTGTGAGCCAACCAGCCCCGGCTTCCTCCGCTCCTCCGGGAACCCGCCTGGAAACCTCCTCCAACTCCCTGGCTGCAGCGTCCAACCCCACCCCCGGTCGGAAGCGTGCCAGTGCCAGAAAGATCTTTGCTCCGGCGATCTGAATGAGATCCGGGTTGGAGGGCTCCACCGGGAGCCATACCTGCGAACCGTCCGGAAAGGCCGACTCGTCCCGGACCACTGCGACGACCTCGTGGGGCTGTCCCTCCAGCTCCAGGGAACGCCCCAGGATGTCCGACGCCCCTGCGAATGCCTGACGCCAGAGTCCTTCCGAGATGGCCACGACCCTGGCGGCACCGACTCGATGGTCGTCGGCGGAGAATGCCCGCCCCATTCGCAGAGGGTTGGTCAACAGTTCCAGAAACCCTTCGGTGACCTTTGCACCGTCCACGTGGACGGGACCCGTCCCCGTCACCATTGGCAGACGGGTTTCCAGGTACCCGGCCAGGGCTTCTACCTGCCGCGCCTCCTCCCGCCACGCCTTCAGGACCGGATAGGACGCACGCACGAACCCTCCGCCGTCCTGGATCTCCTCCACCACCGCCATCCTTTCGGGTTCGGAGAACGGGAGAGGGGCCATCAGGACGCCACGCACTGCAGAAAGAACCAGCGCGTTCATGGCCACGGCCAGGACCAGGATGGACGCCGGAGCCACCACCGCTCCGGGCTTCCGTGCCAGTCCCCGGGCCGCCATGAGCAGCTCGTCCCAAGCCGTGCGGAAGGGGTGTCTTAGAGCCAGTCGCCTCCTCCTGCTTCGATCCTGATCGAGACAGTACCGTCTCGTCCCCTCGAGGTCCCCGAACTCCGTTTTCGCTCGCCTCAGGGCCTCCTCCTCTGGAATCCCCAGGCCCATGAGCTCCTCTTTACGCATGGTGAGGTGGAACTCCAGCTCCTCCTCCACCTCCGTCCCTGGCTCCGGGCACCCTGGGAGCCGGAATTCGCCACGGTCTCGCATGGTCGCCTCAGGCTTTCGTTTCCAGGAGACGGGTCACTGCTTCAGCGTAGTCCCGGAAGGCGTCGGTCTCGGCACCCAGGCGTTTCTTTCCCTTTGCGGTGAGCTCGTAGAATCGGGCTCGTCGATTCTTGTCGGATCGCCCCCAAGAAGACGACACGGCACCCTGGCGCTCCAGGCGATGGAGGGATTGGTACAGAGCGGCATCTTCGAAAGACACCCGATCCCGGCTCTTCTCCTTGATCCAACGGGCGATGGCGAATCCGTGCCTGGGCCCGAGAAGGAGAGCCCTGAGGACCAGGAGGTCCACGGTTCCCCTAAGGAGATTGTTGGAGGCGATTTCCGTCACGATGGCATCTCCGCAGAAAAAAAACGGGTTCGAAGTAATAACAAGACCCTTTACTAAAGGATCTTATACAAAGAATCTTATGGAAAGGAAACGACCATGCAAGACGCATCGCATGAGGACCAGGATATCGATGACCGTGTGAGCCCCCGAGCCTGAGGTCGGTCGTTCGGGTCTACTGGCGTCGGTTCAGTGCTGATCCTGCAAGCGGATCATGTGCCAGGGAGGGTCACCGGACGGTGAAGACCGAAAGCCTTTCCCGCAGCTGGGCCTCGTCGGTTGCTCCCGAGACACCGAACAACCCCGAGTCGGTGCGTGTAACGCCCACCAGACCGCTGTAGGGGACCTCCCGGTAGAGGGCGGGGAACCCTTCGAGCTCGAGAGATTCCCATAAGTCGGCCAGCTTTCCCCAGACTTCGGGGGCGGAGGCCGGAAGGACGACGAAGCCCTCCCAGCTCTCCCCGTCATTCCCCTCATATGAGGCGTACAGACAGTCCGTCAGCTCCTGGAGGCTCAGGAGTGACCCGGGCTGGTACCCTTCCGACCCGGTCACCTTTCCCTCTTCGGGGAGAAGCGAGAACTCATGTGGCATTCCTGCCTGCCCGGGGAGAGCAACGGCCAAGCCTTCTAGAAGCTGACGGCCTTGGGATTCGGTGAGCTCTCCCTCGAAAACGTTCACTTTTACGTAGGTTCTTCCCTTCACCATGAGGGCTTGATAGGGTGGGGAAACGGCCGCCAGGGTGGTGCCTGGTAGATTCGTCTCCGCAGCCGGGCTCTCCCTCCTGAACACCCCCACGGCCGCCAGTGGGGAGCACATCTCATAGAGGTCTACCGTCGCGGATATCTCCCCGGACGACAGATCCGCGGTCGTACAGGTTCGGATCCCGTATTCCTCGAAGAGGACAGCGGCGCCGTCGATGTACTCCCAGAGGGTCTGAGCGTTATAGATCCGCACCTCCGAAGACTGCATCCAACCCACCACCAGGGGGAATCCCGACGGCTTTTCGGCGCATGATGCGGTCAGTGCCGTGGTGACCAGGATTGTGGTTCGGGCGACACAGCTTCGCCTTTGGCGTTTCACGTGGTCCCCCTTCGGCTCAGGCAAGGGTCAGAAGGTCGTGAGCCCGAAGCATGTTGAGTCGGATGGCCAGGCCGTACCGACACGCGCCAGTACAATGCCCAGGGCAGTCCCTGCAGGGAGCCGCCCCGGGTCCGTCGAGGGCCGCATATTGCGACATGGCGTATCGCTCCTGTCGCTGGGCCTCGAAGTAGTGCGCATAACGCATGATTCGGCTGACCGGAACAGTGAATGGACAGCTTTTCATGCACTCCACGCACCCGTGCCGACAGTACTGGGTGTCCAGCGCCAGACGGGACTCCTGGAGGAGTCTGTCGGCAGCGGAGGTGAGGCGGGTCCCGGAGAGGGCGACGATCTTGTCGATGAAATCGAAGCTCCAGGCGGAAATGCAGGCTGTGTGCATGTCCGGGTTTTGGAGGACCCATTGGATGCTCACCATCTGTAGGGCCTCCTCGTTCTCGATCCCGTATCGCTCCGCGAAAGTTTGGGTCCGCTCCACGAATTGGTTCTGGGCGTCCGAATACGCCTTGAGCTCCCTCAGGGCAGCCGCCCGGCTTGTCCCGGCCCGTATCATGGCGTCGAGGTACTGCCGGAAGACCTCGGTGAGGTTGTCCGGATCGAAAGGCTCAGACCTCAACTTCCCAGGGGCGGTCTTCATGGCCGTCGTGCCTACGTTATGGGCTTTGGCTGCGGCGATGATCCGGTCCCCCTCAGTGTGGCTCAAGAAGCTGAAAACCAGGAGCAGTACATCGAACCGGCCATCCTCCGCAGCAGCGCAAAGGACATCGGCCATCCCTGTCTGATCGGTGGCCTCGGGACCGTGGTAGGTCACCCCTGTGAACCTCACCCTCCCCTCGGCCTTCAGCCGGTCCATTGCTGCGTGATAGCCCGGGTGATTCAGTCCTTCCGGGGTGTCGATGCTGCTCATCATGTACGCATCGATGTACTCGGTGTTCAGCCGTTCGAGGCTGCGCCGGGCGCGGGTGAGTACCGCCTCTTCGTCATCTCCGGGCCTGAAAAAGGCCTTTGTGGAGAGAAAGACCTCTTCCCGCTGGATAAAAGGCAGGGCGTCTCGTATGGCTCGTTCCGAGGCCCCGTTCGCGTAGGCCTCTGCCGTGTCGATGTAGTTCACTCCCAAGTCGATGGCCCTCTCGACAATCGCCGCGCCT
>CBDUAX010000374.1:0-5231 GCA_965365235.1 uncultured bacterium | reverse complement strand
TGGTGGGGGTGGAGGTGGTGGAGCAGCGGGAGACCCCGATCTTCTGGCGCATGGTCCGGGCTTCCGACTACCTGGAGTCCGTAAAGGGCTCCGGTTTCCGGGAGCTTTCCTACGCCTATGCCGATGTCGTGGCCATAACCGGGGCGACCCGGTCCTCCGACGCCATCGTCGCCAGCGTCCGAGAGGCTGTCGCCGCTGTGGCCGGCGAGGCCTTCGACGTCCGACTCCCCATCCCCAGAAACTCCTTCGAATTCGGGATTCTCGAGGTGACTGTTCTTGCCCTTTTCGCCCTGGGCCTCGTCGGTCACCGGGTGAAAGGAACCGTGCGGCGACGTCTGAGATGGGCGGCTCAGCTCACCGGCCTCCTCGTCCTGGGATTCTGGAAGAACTCACCCCTCACCCTTTCGAAGTTGGCCGCGGTCTTTTCCGGCTATCTCCCGGATCTGAGGACGGGGGTGGCCTTCTATCTCCTTCTGGCCGGGATGGTCCTGACGTCCTTCTTCTATGGGCGGAATCTGTACTGCATGTACGCCTGCCCCTTCGGAGCGGCGCAAAGGGTGGTGGGGGCCATCGGAGGATTCCGATTGAAGCTGCCCAGGTGGTCGGTGGAACTCATGGGTACGACCCGGAACGTCGTGGTGTTCTCCGCTCTCTTTATGGCCTTCCTGACCCTTCAGCCCACATTGGCAGGGTACGAACCCTTCGCGGCGCTCTTCTCCCTCCGGGGCACCACCCTCCAGTGGCTCCTTCTCTTTCTCGTGCTGGTGGCGTCCCTCTTCCTGGTGACGCCCTGGTGTAATTTCTTCTGCCCATTGCGGACCTTCGAGCTCGTCTTGCTGGATGGGAAGCGGTGGTGGAAGGGGCGGGAACGGTCCGCCCCCTCGGGTGCCCGGGCGCCGGAGCCGGGAGCCGGATCGTCGGAGGCGGAACCGGAGGGGGCGGCATGAAAAGACCCTGGAGGTGGACGGACATCCTCGCCCTGGTCCTGGCGCTTCTGGTGTTTGGCACCATCTTGGCCATACTGGTCCAGAACCTTCTGAATCTCGACTGACGGGGGTCCCGACCGGGGGACGCCCAAACCCAAAAACCCACCCCTCTCGCTGGAACGGTGTCATGATCGCTGGATGCTTTGCAGCCCACCCTCGCTCCCGGATCTCCGCTGCCCCAGGCCTTCTTTGGGTTTTCCTCGCTCTTTGCCTGAGCGCGGTCGTGTGCCCCCTGGAGGCCCAACCTCGCCAGCCTGCCCCCACGGTCGGGGGTCCGCTGGCCCTCCGGAACATCGGCCCGGCCCTGGTCTCGGGCCGCATCAGCGATGTGGCGGTAGATCCCCGGAATCGGAGCGTCTGGTACGTTGGCGTCTCATCCGGGAATGTCTGGAAGACGGAAAACAGGGGCACGACCTGGGAGCCCATTTTCGACGACTACGGTTCCTATTCCATCGGTGCGGTGACGCTGGATCCTCTGAACCCCGACATCATCTGGGTCGGGACCGGAGAGAACGCCTCTCAACGGAGTGCGGGGTTCGGGGACGGGATCTACAAGAGCGTCGACGGGGGCGGATCGTTCGTCCGGATGGGACTGGAGGCTTCAGAGCACATCGGCGACATCCTGGTGGATCCCCGGGACTCCGACGTGGTCTATGCCGCCTCACAGGGTCCCCTCTGGGCGCCGGGGGGCGATCGGGGCCTCTACAAGACCACGGACGGAGGCCGCAGTTGGGAACGGATCCTGTACGTCTCGGAGGACACCGGAATTGCCGACATCGTCTTCGATTCCACGGACCCGAATGTGGTCTACGCGGCCTCGTATCAGCGCCGGCGCCATGTTGGCCTCCTGATCGCCGGTGGTCCCGAGGGGAAGATCTTCCGCTCCGACGATGCCGGCGCCACATGGACCGAGATTTTGTCGGGCATTCCCACCGTGGATCTGGGGCGGATCGCGCTGGAGGTCGCCCCAGGCAGAGCCGGAGTGGTCTATGCGTTGGTGGCGGCCCAGGACGACCAGAGTGGGTTCTTCCGGTCTTCGGATTACGGGGAAAGCTGGACCCGCCAGAGTGACTACATCGTGGTAGACCCCCAGTACTACGGGGAGTTGTTTGCCGACCCCCACCGACCCGGGCGGATCTGCGCCGTGGATGTGAACATCCATTGCAGTGCTGACGAGGGCGTGACCTTCGAACGACTGGCGGCCCCGGGGGTGCATGTCGACCACCACGAGATGGTGTTCGACCCGAACGACCCGGAGTACCTGCTCATCGGGAACGATGGGGGCCTCTACGAGAGTTGGGACGCCGGCGGGAACTGGCGTCACCATGCGACCCTGCCGGTGACCCAGTTCTACCGGGTGGGGATCGACAACACGGAACCGTTCTACTGGGTCTATGGCGGGACCCAGGACAACAGCACACCTGGCGGGCCGTCCGGAAGTCGGAACAGCTTCGGCGTCCGGAACGCGGAATGGATCAGAGTGGTGGGTGGCGACGGATTCCAGGCCCGTGTCGATCCCCGGGATCCAAACATCGTCTATGGAATGTCCCAGGGCGCCCGGATCGTGCGCCTCGACAAGCGGACCGGTGAGTCCGTCAGCATCGCTCCTCCTCATGTGGACGAAGCCGGCGACACCGTCCTGTGGCACTGGGACGTTCCGCTGACCATCAGCCGGTTCGATCCCGACCGATTGTACGCCGTAGGGAGCCGGCTGGCCCGGAGTGACAACCGGGGAGACGACTGGACCTTCATGGGGCCCAACCTCTCCCGGCAAATCGACCGGGATACGCTTCCGATCATGGGTCGGACCTGGCCGGACAACGCGGTCTGGAAGAACGTCTTCACCAATGACTACGGGACCGGCGTGGCCTTCAGCGAGTCTCCCTTCGAATCGAACACCCTCTACGTGGGGACCGACGACGGGCTGATCCAGGTGACGGAAGACGGGGGCGTGACTTGGCGGAGAATGGGGTCCTTCCCGGGGGTCCCTGAGCTTATCTACGTCTCCGCGGTTCTGGCCTCCCAACACGATCCCGACCGGGTCTACGCCCTCTTCAACAACCACAAACGGGGAGACTTCACCCCCTACCTTCTCCGCAGCGAAGACCGGGGGGAGAGTTGGGTTTCCATCTCCGGGGACCTGCCGGACCGGCATGTGGTCTGGGACATCATCGAGGACCGTGAGAATCCAGATCTCCTCTTCCTGGGGACGGAGTTCGGACTCTTCTTCACCCTGGATGGCGGAGGCCATTGGGCGGAGCTCACCGAAGGGTCCCCCACGATCCCCTATCGGGACCTGGAGATCCATGAGGGAATGGGCGACCTGGTGGCGGCCACCTTCGGCCGGGGGTTCATGATTCTGGACGACTATACCCCCCTGCGGACCTTGGCTGGGGTGGAGGCGTCGGGCCAGGCCCACCTCTTCAATCCACGTCGGGCTCGGGTCTTCAATCCCATCCGGTATTTTTCCGCCGGCTCAGGAGCCGGGGAGTATACCGCCCCGAACCCGCCCTTCGGGGCCATCCTGAACTATTTCCTTCCGGCCCCCCTGGCGGAGGGGTCAGAGGCGTTGGTCCTGGTGATCCGGAACGGGGAAGGGGAGCTGGTAGCGGAGGTCCAGGCCCAAAGGAAGGCCGGCTTGAACCGGGCGGTCTGGAACCTTCGAGAGCGGCTCGAGGAGGAGGAAGGCCAAGAGCCGCCCAGGCGCCCGCGCCAAGGGCCATTGGTTTCTCCGGGGGAGTATCCAGTGACGCTGGAGCGCAGGGGGGAAGGGCCTGCACAGATCCTGGCCGGGCCCGTGATCCTTCGAGTCATCCCCTTTGGCAGAACGAGGTACGTCAGGGTAGAGGGAGAAGGGTGAAAGGGCCGATGTGGCCAGCGCGCGGAGGCGAAACGCCGGCTTTGGCTGGGCCATTGAAGGGACTGCCCGACCCGCGCCAGATCGTTAGAATGGCCACTCGGGCATGGGGTACCCAAGAACGTAGAGCAGCCCCAGATAGATGGCGATAAACACGGCGACGAAGAGAGCCATCTTGAGGAGTCGCTTCACCAGGGCATAGCCCAACAGCGCCAGAAGGAAGGCGACGCCGATCAGCAGAAGCGGGCTTTCGGTCAGGAAACTCACCAGTTCGTCGAACACGTTTTCTCACCTCCGGGGGGCCTCGTCGAGGCCGGGGAGAGCACCGCTGAAAGCTGGGTGGACTTTTCCCAATGGCCCAAAAACCGTTGGGCCATCCAGTCTATCACCCCAAACCGCATGCGGCCACATAGCACACTACGCCCCGGAGCGGGGCGGAGGTTTCATCCGCCCCCCCTCTGGGAAGCCTCTGGGTGCGGGGCCCTCTCCCAACCGGGCGCTGGCGCCCGGTCCGCCCCCTCAGCCCTCGAACTTGAACGACACCTTCACTTTGGCTCGATAAGCCTGGACGGTTCCTTGCTCACCCAACACCATGTCGAGCTGGGAAATCTCTGCGATCCGGAGATCACGGAGGGACCTGGAGGCTCGTTCCACCGCAGCTGCGGCGGCCTTCTCCCAGGATTCCGTGCTGGTTCCAACCAACTCGATGACCTTATAGACGCTTTCGGGCATGGGATCTCCTTCCGTTTCGGGGAGAAAAACCTCAGGCTTCCACCGGGATGTTCATGACGATGGCCTGGAGTTTCTTCATGGTGTCGATGTACCGATTGAAGTAGGCACTGGCCACGTGGCGCTGGAGATGCAATCCCATGCGCTCGTCTTTGTCCATGAGCTTCTTCATGACACCGACATCGATCTTCAGAAGTTTCGCCTTCTCTGTGCACTGAGCAGAAAGGGCATAGGACCTGCGTTTGTGGCCCAGGGGTCCACCGAAAAACTCTCCTCTCCCCACCTGGTCGATCACGAGACTCAAGCCCCCCTGACTGGGTAGGCGCAGACTCACCTCTCCATCCAGGACGACGAAAAAGTCTTCCGCCTTGTCGCCCTTCTGGTAGACGAAATCTCCGGATTTGACCGTCACCCGCTCAGCGGCTTCGGAGATGGTGTGGACCTGGTCGGGTCGGAGGAAGGAAAACACTTCTTGGGATTTGATAGTGCCAGCCATTGAAAGCCTGCCTTTCGAAGGAGGGTGGGGTGGGAGGACCGGCGGGGAAGAAACCGGGTTGATCGCCCAATACCCGGTGGTGTCTTCGGAGAGAAGGCAGAGGAGGACCTGAGCCGGGAAACACCGGCCCCAGAGGGGGATAGGGTACCGGAGCCCGGGTGGG
>CBDUAX010000373.1:0-5252 GCA_965365235.1 uncultured bacterium | reverse complement strand
CCCTTTCTGCGACGAATGTCCCAGGCTACCTCCCTGGCCGTATGTCTCTTGGCCACCGGTTGTGTAGAACAGTCGACCGGTCCACGACAAACCCTCACCGCACGCCTCGCTCTGGGGACCCACTTCCCCCAGGCCACGAGCAGTCAGGCCGTCCATCTGGATTCGTGGAGGCTTCAGGTTACACGGCCAGGGGAAGGGGTGATCGGTGAAGAGTCGGGCTCGGTAACCCCCGGCCAATCCGCGGTGGATGTGGAAATCACCGTGGAGTTGGACGCCATGTGCGAATCTCTGGAAATCCAGATCGAGCTGTCCGCCCTCGGTGAAGTCTGGTTCCGTTCCCAGGAAAGCCACCTGATCTGTTCCCAGAGACAGAGCGAAATTCAGGTCCAGGAGATGCAGTGGGTCCGTCCCACACCAACCATAAGCCCAGGGAACCTCGGATTCACGCTCCAGGAGGGTCAGGCAGGAACCGAAGCTTTCACCATCCAGTATGGAGGAAGTGATGGCCTTACCTGGACCGCTTGGGTAGAGGAACCCAGCGTTGAATGGGTCACCCTGCAACCGGCCTCCGGGTCAGCTCCGGGAGGTCAACCCACGGAAGTCCAGGTGTTGGTAGACGCGGCTTCCCTCGCTCCAGGGGACTACTCCGCCCACATCGCCGTGGCAGGCGAAGGGTTCCCGGAGCTCATCGCACGGATCCCTCTGACCCTTTCTGTGACACCAGGCCCACGGCTGGGGGTTTCGCCGACGTCCCTCTCGTTCTCGGTTTTGGAGGGCTCCACCCTCGATCCCCAGATTGTGGCGATTACCAATCAGGGTGGCGGGACCTTGAACTGGACAGCGTTCGACAATGCCGGATGGTTGGCTCTGGCCCCCTCAAGCGGGTCCTTGGGTCCCGGTTCGACTCAAGCCGTCACGGTCACCGCTTCAGCGGACGGGCTGGCGCCTGGGACATACGATGCGGTCATTACGGTTTCCGGGGAGGGAGCCGGCGACTCGCCGCAAGCCATCACGGTGACCCTCGAGAAGACCGCCAGCCCCAGGATGGGACTGTCTGCCGGAATTCTCTCCTTTACCGCGGAGGTGGGCGCCGACCCGGCACCACAGGTCGTGACTATCACCAATGTGGGCGGGGGATCGCTTGATTGGTCTGCCACAGCGGACATGAGCTGGATCACCCTGAGCCCGGAGAACGGCGCCCTCGCAGCGGGCCTGGGGCAACCGGTGACGGTTTCCGTGAACAGCGCCAGCCTCGACCCAGGGGACTACCTCAGCACCCTCACCTTCAACGCTCCCGGGGCCGAAAACTCGCCCCAGACCGTCGCCGTGAATCTCAGCGTAGTGGGAGACGTGGCGCCGACAATTTCGGGGCTCTCTTGGGACCAGCTCGTTCTGAACGATCCCACCTGCGGGAACGACGGAACCCGGTTCGAACTTTCTTTCGACTTCTCCGATTTGGACGGCGATGTGCTCATCGAGGGGGACTCCCTGGCAGGCAATCCCATCAATGTCGATTGGTGGTTCCGGCCCGATGGGTTCAGCGGCTCGGCGCCCCTCACCGGGGCAGTGGACGGGACCGAGTTCTCCGGAACCGTCACTTTCCAGATGTGCATCGCCTATCAGGTTCCGGAGAACACCAGCGTAGACCTGACCTTCACCCTCGAGGACGACGCAGGACATGAAAGCAACTCCCGGTCTACCAACATTCCGAGACCTGACGGCGGAAACGTCGCCCCACCGACCGTCCCACCGGAGACGGGGATGGGATCTTTGGCGCCCGACAGGAAGGCAGGGAGTGTCCTCCCGTCTACCCCTCTCCCTCCAGCTCCTCCAGGGCTGGTAAGAGACGGCCGACCCGCCAGGAGGTCAGGCGATATGTGACAGAGTCACCCGCCGCTCTGATCCAACGGTCGCCCTCGCCGGATCCCAACTCCAGCGATGCCATCGTGTCGCCCGCCATGCCCAGAACCCTGACCCAGCCTCCGGATTCGGACAGCGTGTCCGTTTCCGAATAAAACCCTGTCGCCTCCAGTCGGGCCAATTCACTCAGGAGGTTACGGACCGGTGTCTTCTCCGCCAGGCCACCCCCTTCCAGGGCCCAAAGCGTGTCGGAACGCTCCAGGACGAACGGCGTCCCTTCCCGCTCAAACTCGATCCGCTGGACCTGGGCCGTATCCAGGTCGACCACCCGCTTGTTTCTCCAGTCGTCCAGGTTCCGGGTTACGGTTGGCCGGAGGTTCCCTTCCAGGAGGTAGACTTCATTTTCGTCGGGGAGCCGAACATACGCTGTCCCGTACCTGGACCCGCTCTTTCCCACCATCAGGGTGCGCATCTCCCCGCTCAACTCCACCTCGAAGGTCCAAGCGCTGTCACCCGTCACCCCCATCCGGCCGTGGTTCGTTGGATTGGCACCGACCAGGTCTCCGATTCTGGCCTCGGCAACGGTTTCCCAGAACCGGGCCACCGCACCTGAGTCGGCTCGGTATCCGTTCACCTGCCAGTCACCCCCGGTGCGGCGCAGCCGGACCGAGCCGTCTACCCCGGGCTCCTGAAATCGGACTTCCGACACACCCTCCGCGGTGACACCCTGGAAGAAGATACCGAGGTCCCCTTGCGCCCCTCGGATTCCCCCACCCCTGGGGAGGAAGGAAATGACCAACCAGACTCCCAGAAGCACCACCACCAAAATCAAAAGCGACTTCAAGCCTTTCTCACTCAAGACAACACCTCCTTCCAGCGAGCCTCTGCCCTGCGCCGACGACCGGAAACCCGAAGGATGCCAACGAGCACATAGAGAATGGGGACCCCAACGAGGTTACCCCACTTCATGGAGTTTCGACTGAAATCCGATGTGAAGGCCAGGGCCGGAGGTGTCCGGGTCTTCGACCGGATTCGAACCAGGGACTCGTCCCGAGCCAACCAGTCGATGGCGTTGGCCGCGAAGAGTGCGTTTTGTGGATTGGACCGTGAAAACTGAGGTTCGAGGAAGGATGCGTCTCCCACTACGATCATCCGGCCCTCCGGCACCCCGCCCTCCCCGTTCCCTTCGTCGGCGGCACCGGGATCCACCGCGACGGCTACGGTCCTCACTCCCAGATCCTCTTCAGGCAGATCCCAATTCTGGTCCGGCAGGATGGGCATCCCCGGCCTGCGGAGGGCCGCGGCCTCGGTGGTTTGCCAAAGGGGGACTACGGTGGCCGAGTCGATGGGCTCCAGAGCCCCAGCCCAGGAGAGGGTCAACGCCCGGAGGCTTCGGGTCGTGACATGATCCCCGGCCGGTCCCACGATAGGCCAGAGGGGGTAGGGAGCAATGACATTGAAGAAGCCCCGCTGCCCCAGAGAGACCTGTTCACTCGAGGCCAGATCGGCCACCAGGCTGGCGTTGAAGCGGAGTCCGCGATCCTCCAGGAAGGGCCCCAACCCCGAGAACACAGGCATGGGTTGTGGGCTCTGGGGATCCAGAAGGATGGGCTCGAGAAGGACCAGAGCGGACCCGCCATCCGACACGAACCTTTCCAACCGGTCCAACGCAAGGCTGTCCAGGGGCTGGGTTGGGCCGGCCAGGACCACGACTCGGGTGGAATCCAGCGGGATGGGTCCGGTGGAATCCGGGACCATCCTGAGAGTCCGAACGGTGTAACGATCAGTCAGAGCCTGCTGAAGATCCGGGAGGTCATAGGCTGCCTTGGCGCCGAAGCCCTCCAGGAACGCCACGCCCGGTCGTTCCTCAGTAGTCATGGTGTAGACGGCCGACGCAAGACGGAACTCCAGATCGTCGGTTCGTTGAATCACCGGAAGAACTTCCTGTTCGTCGGCGTACTGGACCGCCAGCCCGTAGTACCCTCTCTTGACCTGAAATTCGTCGTCCCGGAGGACATTGAACTCCACCGGGACGATCCCGTACGACCGGGCCTCATCCAGGGCTGTTTCGTCCTCGTCCGGGTTCAGTTCCTCCACCAGGAGGTTCCCATTGGAAGCCCGGCGGAAGTCGGCCAGGAGGTCTCTCACGTCACGGAGTTGGAGCTGAATTTCCGGGGGAAGCTCTTCGGAGACGAAGAGCTTCATGGATACCAGGTCGTCCAGCTCCCCGAGGATCTGTCGGCTTCCGGGGGCCAGGGTGAAGAGATTGTCCCGGGTCAGGTCGAGTCGGCCCCGGACGTGCCCCCCGAGAAGGTTCACCACCAGCACCAGGACGACGGCCAATCCGGTGCCCAAGCGGAGCCTCCGGTAGTCCTCCCTTCCGTGGCTGAGGCGATCGCGAAGGAGCACAGCCACCGTGAGAATGAGGAAGAGGCCTCCCGTGGAGAGGAAGTAGAGGAGATCCCGAAGATCCACGACCCCGCGGGCCACATTCTGGAAATGGGCGACCAGGGAGAGTCTGGCCAGAGCCCCCGAAACGAGGGGTGGAAGGCCGATCTGGACCACCGGTAGACCGATGAGGAAGAGGAGGAAGCTCAACATGGCCGCCACGATGAAGGCGGAGATCTGGTTCCGGGTCATGCTGGAAGCCCAGAGACCCAGAGCCACGAGTTGAGCCGCAAGCAGAGCCGATCCCACATACTGGGCCAGCACGATCCCGGCATCGGCTTCCGAGACCCAAAGGAGGGCCAAGGCAGTGGGAAGGCTCCCGGCCAGGGTGAGAAGAACGAAGAGCCAGTCGCCAAGGAACTTGCCCAGGACCAGCTCCATCTCCTGGAGGGGGCCAGCCGAGAGCCACTCCAACGTGCCGCTCCGACGCTCTTCCGCCAGCGACCGCATCGTGGCCGCTGGAATGAACACGGCGAAGAGAACCGGGAGTAGATCGAAGAAAGGTCGGAGGGAGGCGGCCCCGGAGGCATACATGGTCCGGAAGCAGAGAAAGAGAGAGAGGCCCAGGAAGGCCACCGAAAGGAGGTAGGCCGTGGGATGGTCGAAATACCCTCTCAATTCCCCCTTGGCGATGGTCCAGATGGAGCGCTTCATCGGTCCACCCCCTCTCCTTCTGAGGTGAGCTGCCGAAAGACGTCCTCGAGGCTGGCCCGCTCACGGTGAAGCTCCCAGAGGGTCCAACCCTTGTCCTGGGCCAGGGCGAAGACATGGGGGCGAAGCTCCTGTTCTCCGGCCCCCTCCAACCTCACCTGGGTTCTCCCGTCGACGGCAGCCACTTCAAAACCCGCGACCCCTGGGAGCCCCGACAGGGCGTCGGCCACACCATCCCCCTCCGCCTCCACCACGTACCGGGCCCGGCCGGACCGTGCCGCCAGGAGCTCCTG
>CBDUAX010000372.1:0-5253 GCA_965365235.1 uncultured bacterium | reverse complement strand
TACCGTTGCTCGAGCCCTCCCCCGGGAAAGGCTGACGGTCTGGCTGGCGACTCTTCCCAGGCCAAGGGCATCGAATCGGATCTCGGCCTCCATCCGCCCTGCGGAAAGGGTCAGGTCAACTCCGAACGCCTCATCCAGGGCCAACGACGACCGGACGATTCCGTCCGCCTTGAGGTCGATCCGGGGTGAATCGGAATAGAGGTGGACCGCCGCTCCCCCCATTTCGACGGCCTCGATCCTGGCTTGATGGAAAACCCCCACGAGGGCCTCCCGGGCCCCTCTCACCGCCATCCGGTCCGTCAGAGAAGAGAGGGGAGGGAGCGCCGCCGCGAAGACAAGACCCAAAAGGGTCATCACAGTGAGCAGCTCCAGAAGGGTGAACCCCAGATTCGGATGCCCGGGGGCCTCTCCAGGCATTGGTCTCGTCAGGAAGATTCTCATGGCCCAACGATGGGCGATACTTGGGGGCGGTGGCATGGCGAAAAGAGCCCCCCGCCAAAGGCAGGGGGCTCTCCATGCGGTTGCCGAAGGGGGGATACCCTTCAGGTGGATTCTCCGCCAATCCAGCGGAGTTCAGGTCACTCCAACCCGTAGTCCCTGATCTTATACCGAAGCGCCCGAGGGCTCAGTTCGAGAAGGTCGGCGGCCTGAGTCTTGTTTCCGCCCGTGCGCTCCAGTGCCCGTTGGATCAGGACTCGCTCCAGCTGGGCCGAGTGGCGTTTCACCGAGAGGTCGTCGTCGGGGAAGTCCAGGGGAGACCGCTCCGGCGCCGGGTGGAGCACGTCTTCCGGCAAGTCTTGGGAGGAAATCCCCGTGCCCTCGGCCAGGACGGCTACCCGTTCCAGAAGGTTCTCCAGCTCCCGGATATTCCCCGGCCAGGGGTAGGATAGAAGGGCTTCCATCGCCTCGGGTTCCACAGACTCCACTTTGACCCCCAGGCGTTCCCGGTGGCGCTCCAGGAAGTGGTGGACCAGGTCTGGGATCTCCTCCCGGCGACGGGAAAGGGGCGGAAGGTGAATGGGGACCACCGCGAGGCGGTAATAGAGATCCTCCCGGAAGTCGCCCTGTTGGACGAAGGTCTCCAGGTCCCGATTGGTAGCGGCGATCACCCGAACGTCCACCTGTCTGGATTCGGACCCGCCTACTCGCCGAATCTCCCCTTCCTGGAGGGCCCGCAGGAGTTTCACCTGAAGGTTGGTGGGCAACTCACCCACCTCGTCGAGGAAGAGTGTACCCCCGTGGGCCGCCTCGAAAAGGCCGGCTCGGTCCCGGTCCGCACCGGTGAAGGCCCCCCGGACATAGCCGAAGAATTCGGACTCGAGTAGGGTGTCCGGGATGGCTCCGCAGTTCACGGGAATGAAAGGGGCGTCGGCCCGCTCACTTTCACGGTGGATCAGCCGGGCCACCAGCTCCTTTCCGGTACCGCTGGCCCCGGAGATGAGCACTGGGGAGGGGTGGCGGGCCACCTTTTGCGCAACCTCCAGCGCCCGAATCATGGCGGGAGATCGGGCAACGATCTCCCCGAACCTCCGGTCGGCCCTGACCTCTGACCGTAGACGCCCCACCTCCCGCTTGAGACTCTCCCGCTCCTCCGCTTTTCGGATCGTGAGGAGGACCTCGTCCGCCCCAAAGGGCTTGGGGAGGTAATCGTAGGCGCCCACCTTCATGGCCTGAGTGGCCAACTCCAGGCTTCCGTAGGCGGTCATGACGAGAACCAGGGCTTCGCCACCGGCCTCCCTGTACTCTTTGAGGAAGGCAATCCCGTCCTTTTTCGGCATTCGGACATCACAGAGGATCAACTGGGGCTTTTCGGCTAACGCCTTTTCCAGCCCCTCCACCCCGTCTGCAGCCGCCCTGACCTCGTAGCCGGCATCCCCAAGGATGAGGCTGAGGGATTTCCGATGTCCCCGGTCGTCGTCGATCACCAGGATTTTCACGCTTGATCTCCCATCTGGGCTTCCTCACCCGGGTTTTCCCCAAAACGTTCCGTCAGGGGGACCGATGGTTCCCCGGCCTTCCCATTCTCCGGCAGGCGGATGGTAAAGATCGCTCCGCCCGCCTCCCGGTTTCCGGCCTGGATCTCGCCTCCCATCCCCTCCACCAACTGGGCCGAAAGGGCCAGACCAAGTCCGGTGCCTTTCCCAGGCTCCTTGGTTGTAAAGAATGGATCGAAGACGTCCTCGAGATTCTCGTCGGGTATGCCAGGCCCGTTGTCTTCCACAGTAATCACCACAACTCGGGCCGCGGTGACAAGAGGCGGCACCCGGATTCCCTCCTTTGCAGCCAGAACCCGCCGGCGGTGGGCGTAGTCGATTCCAGGCGGGTCCCCGGCACGGCGCTTCGGGAGGAACTTGGCCGGCCCGGCCTCCACATAAAGTCTGACCCTGACCCAGCCCCCCTCCCTCTCTTCCACCACATCCAGCGCATTCAGGAGGAGGTTGACGAGAACCTGCTCCAGCCGCTGAGGGTCCAGGAACACCTGGGGAACCCCCCCTTCTGGTACCTCCCACTCAGAATCGACACCTTCCAGCCGTCCTTGAGCCTCCAGGAGCTCCTTCACTCTCCATACCACCGGCCCCAGATCCTCGGATTCCGGCTCTCTCTCCCTGACCCGGGCAAAATCCAGGAGGCTGCGAATGATCCTGTCGATCCGCATGGCCTCCTCCCGGATCGAATCCAGGAGGTCTGTCTCTCGATCCTCAGCCCCGGCCCTTGCTCTGGCCACGTCCACGAATGCCACAAGAGCCCCGAGGGGATTTCCCAACTCATGGGCAATCCCCGAAGCCAGGGTTCCAGTGGAGGCCATCCGAGCCGCCCGTATGACCTGAGCCCTGGCCTCAACCAGGGCCTGGTTGGTCTCGTCCAGGGATCGGACGTTGGCCGCCAGCGATTCCTGGTCCTTGATGAGGCGCTCGGCAAGCGCGTTCACACTCTCTGCAAGGGACTGGAGTTCCTGAGCCCCCGGATCCTGGACCCGATGTCCCAGGGCCCCCGATGCGATCTTCCTGACGTCCTCCACCAACCGGTCCATGGGCTTGAAAAGGGCATTCCCAAGGAGAAAACGGCCAAAGACGAACACCACCAGAAAATCACCCAGGAGCAAGGCCAGAAGATACACGGCCGCTTTGGCCACCGAGTCCATATAGGGGAGGAGAAAGGCCATCCCCAAAGCAGCGATCAATATCCCTGCCGTAAAGAGGACTCCAAACGCGACGATCAGCTCGCGACGTAAAGGATTTATTGCGGCCATGGCTGGACACTGGCGGATGAGAGGCGTGCCGGGGGCGGATACTCTCCGCCATCCCGGCACGTATAAAGTGGTAGGTGGTCCAACGTAGGCAAGGTGTAGCGGGTTATCCTGGTGCAGGTGCGGACGTTGGCTGGGAGGTCCGCCCTCAGGATTAGAATGTGCAGGTTACCATTCCCTGCGCCACCGCAGGGCTTCCACCCGCCGCTGCCGCATTTCCATGGTAGATCCCGCACTGTTCCGTGGCCATCCCAAGGTGGACCGCAGTCGCGGCCCATCCCGTTCCGGTGGCCTCGTTGATGGTGATCGTTACCGCATCCGTCTCGATTGCTTTGGCAGCAGTGACCGTGCTGGCGTACGTGAAGTGCTCGTTGTGGTAGATCTCTTGCTGAGAGGCCAGGTTCTTGAGATCGGACATCATGGCGGCCCGGAAGGCCTTCTCACGTACGGCCGTGAATTTGGGGATGGCGATGGAGGCCAGAATCCCGATGATCACGACCACGATCAGGAGCTCGATGAGGGTAAATCCTCTTTGGCCTCGGTTCGTCATTGGATCACTCGCGTCAACAGATTGATCGGCTCGGTGCTGGGTCCCCAAAGGGAGGGGGCGTGACCCGGATTCCTGCCCCGTGTCACGCCCCTTTCCTCAGGTTCCAGGGCCTGCACCTGAAGGGTCAGGCCAAGGAGTTAGGAGGTCTTACACGCCACTTCACCCGGTGCGCTAGGCGCTGTCGGGGCTCCTGGCGCGGTAGATCCACCATAGTAGATGGCGCACCCGAGAGACGTACCCAAGGCAGTGTGATAGGCGGTAGCATTCCAACCGGAGGTGGAGATCCCGGCGATGGTGACCGTCACGCCCTCGGAGTCAACAAATCCCAGGTTGGTGGTGTTGCTGGTGTAGGTGTAGTAGTCGGCGTAGTAGATCTCCTGCTGTGAAGCAAGATTCTTCAGGTCCGACTTCATGGCTGCGAAATAAGCCTTCTCCCGAGTCGCGGAGAACTTCGGAATGGCGATGGCTGCCAGGATTCCGATGATCACGACCACGATCAGGAGCTCGATGAGGGTGAAACCCTTTTTGTCCCGCATCTTTACCTCTCCTGTGAAAAAATAGTGTAAACCGGACGGGCCCTTGTTTGTCCCGGTCAGGGAATTGGCAAGACCGGGTCCAAAATAGCTCTAATCAAGTTTATAACGTTTTATCAAAACAACTTAGGGGTATTCACCTGAGAAATCACTGCGGTTCGTAGGTGGGACCTGATGTTGGATTCTGCGAAATGTTTGCAGAATCAGCGAGGGGCCCAGGCACTCCTTCCCGTCTCTGCGCCAGGAAGAAGCTGTCAATTTGGCGGATCTCTTCGGGGCCGTCGGCTCGGACCCGAGCCGAATCCAGTGCCCTGAGCGCCTCGATCGTGTCTCCCGAGGCAAACTCCATGAGAGCCAGCCACCCCCACTGCTCCCAATGCTCTCCTTCCCCATGCCGGATCGAGCCCCTGCGGGCGTCCGCGGCCTCTTCGTACAACCCCTGGGCCTCCAGGGCCCTTGCCAGAAGGTGGTACTGAACGGCGTCGGTGGAGTCCTCGGCAAGGCGAATGCGGGAAACCTCCACCGCCTCCGCATGCCGACCTTCCTGGTCGTAGATGGTGGCCAGCAGGCCTGGGGCCACACCGAACTCGGGGCGGTCCCGCCAGGCATAGGTCAGGATGAGCTCGGCCGCATCGGTGTAGCCCGCACCCATGAACACTCGACCCAGCTCCGTCATCAGCGAGTAGTGGCCTCCCAGGATCCCGATGGCGACCCGATATGCCCGAAGGGCTTCCCGGGTTTCCCCGGCGGCGAAGTACAGATCCCCCAGAATCCATTGAGAACGACCGGCTTCGGGGTGCTCATTGATGAGCGTGTTGAAAACTTCCAGGTCGCTCTTCCAGGTGGGAGTCCGGACCCATGAACGCCCACCCAGGAGGATCAGGGCCGAGATCAGGAGAACAGGTGTCAGGCGGGGACGATCC
>CBDUAX010000371.1:0-5260 GCA_965365235.1 uncultured bacterium | reverse complement strand
ACTTCAGGATAGTGAGGGTGAATTCCCTTGTGGTTTGATCCAGGTTGACCCTCCGTGTGACGATTCTGGCCACGGCGTCCAGGGCCCGCCAGAAGAGGTAGTAGGCTAGAAAGGTTGCAAGGCCAATGGTGAGATTGGCCAGGAGGTCGGCGGCGGAGGCACCGAGGGCCGACGGATCGAACAGGACGGAGAGACGTTCGAGGATGCTTCTGAGGAACTGGGCCATGGGTTTGCTCCGAAGAGAGTAAGGGAAGAAGGGGGTGGTGTGTGAACGTCCAGCTGCTCGAACTGGCGGACCACAGCCGTGCCAAAATCGGTGATTGATGCCCCGATTCTCGGAACGACCGCATCGTAGTGGCTCAAAGGGGTCGGGAGAAATTCGAGTTTCAAGGTTTGGGCCTCTTGCGGGGAATTAATCTTCTTTTAGACCCGCTTCCCGCCGGAATCGCGCACCGGCCTCCGAGACACCAGGGGAAGCTCACTGGGACTGGTCGGCTCGCAGCTCCCCTGCTCCGAGTGGATCAGGAACCGGATGAAAGGGGCCCCTTCCCGGGCGGTCTCTCG
The DNA here is from genome assembly GCA_965365235.1 of uncultured bacterium. Taxonomy (GTDB): domain Bacteria; phylum Gemmatimonadota; class Gemmatimonadetes; order Longimicrobiales; family Gaopeijiaceae; genus CBDUAX01. Next base: position 4,696 of record CBDUAX010000371.1, on the reverse strand, counting down.
GAGATCGAAAGCGTGGAGGGAGGCGGTACAGGTGCCCGTGTCCAACTTCGCTTTCATCTGACCCACCCCCAGATCAGGAAACCGCACCCATTCCCTCCATCCAATCACCGGCTTCGGAGACGGACCTCTCGTGACCCTCTTGGGATTGGGCATGACGGACCTGCTAGTTCTAGTTGTCGATGGGAGCTGGGTAGGGAGGAGGTCGTATCCCCGGGGAGTGGCATTCGGTCCCAGAGTTCCCGCCGCCTTGTTCGTCGAAGTTTCGCGGTTCCCGCCCCACCCGGCAACTTGCCGTCCGCGGGTAGCCTCCTGTCGACCGCTTCCATGGCCCAGCAGCTTCCCCCGTGCTTCTTCCCCGAGGCCGATTCAGCTCCACCCGGAATCGAGACGGTCGTGGACGGCCGGGGCCACAACGGTCTCTGGCTGATTCTCCTTGCACCCCCATCCTTCTGTCACCCAGATTCAAACGCCGAAACCCCCCATGGGGCCGTCCCGGCTGGGGGCGCCCGTCTTGGCAGGGCCGGCGTGGCTGGCCGAACATGATCCCGGTCCACTCCACAGGGCGACACCCATAACCGGAGCGGTGACGATGGGCTGGCTCGGAAACCGGAAAGCGGCCGCCGCCGTGGATGGGGGCCCCGTCACCCCCGTGAAGTTCGGGACTTTTGCCGGGGTGTTCACGCCGACGCTCCTCACCATCTTCGGCGTGATCATGTACGTCCGCCTCCCCTGGGTGGTGGGGAACGCCGGGCTCCTGGGAGCCTGGGCTATCATGGCTGTCGCCATGGGGATCACCGTCTGCACCGGACTCTCCCTCTCCTCCATCGCCACCAACACCCGGGTCGGTCACGGTGGCGCCTACGCCATTATTCAGAGGTCCCTGGGCTACGAAGTGGGGGGCAGCATCGGGATCCCCCTCTACCTGACCCGGCCCCTGGGCACGGCCATGTACATCTTCGGGTTCCGGGAGGGGTGGATGTGGATCTTCCCGGGTCACTCCGCCCTGGCCGTGGACCTCATCATCTTTCTCGTTCTCTTCGGCCTGGCGTACCGGGGGGCCGACGTGGCCTTCAAGGTCCAGTACTTCATCATGGCCATCATCGTCCTCTCCCTCCTTTCCATCGGACTCAGCCCGGCCCTTCGAACTCCGGCCCAACATACCATCGACCTCTTCGGCTCCTACCCCGGCTTTCCGGAGGAGGGTTTCCGGGGCATCAGCCCCTGGGTCGTGTTTGCTGTCTTCTTCCCGGCCACCACGGGGATCCTGGCCGGCACCAACATGTCCGGAGACCTGAAGGACCCCAGGCGAAGCATCGCCACCGGGACCCTCTGGGCCCTCGCCGTGAGCACTGTGGTGTATTTCGCCCTTGCGTGGGCCGCGGCCCGAATGGCTCCCCCCGAGGAGCTTCAGAGGAACTACAACTTCCTCATCGACCAGGCCTTCTGGCCCCCCATCGTCCTGGCGGGCCTCCTGGGTGCCACCTTCTCTTCGGCCCTGGCAGGCTCCGTGGGGGGACCGCGGATCCTCATGGCCATGGGGGAGCACCAACTCCTGCCTGGGCATCGGTGGCTGGCCAAGCTTTCACCGGACGGGGAGCCACGGAACGCCATCCTGGTGACGGGGATCCTCACCCTGGCGGGGCTCATGATGCGGGACCTGAACGCCATCGCTCCCCTCCTCACGATGTTCTTCCTCATCACCTACTCGGTGATCAACCTCGTGCTTCTCGTCGAGACGGCTCTGGGGCTGGTGAGCTTCCGACCCACCATGCGGGTCCACTGGCTGGTACCCTTGCTGGGAGCCACCGGCGGGATGTTCACCATGTTCATCGTGAGCCCCACCTTCGGCCTCCTGGCCTCCCTCATGGTGGTGGGCATCTACATCTGGATTCTCCGGGTGGGGTTGGTCCAGAGCGGTGAGGGGGTACGCTCCAGCATCTTTGTGGCGGTGGCGGAATGGGCCGCCGCCAAGGTGAGCGAGCTGGACCAGCGGAATGTCCGGGCCTGGAAGCCGAACCTCCTGATCCCCTTCGAGGACCCGGCCAACGTCCGGGGGGACTTCGCTTTTCTGGTCGACGTGGTTCGGCCGGAAGGATCGGTGAAGCTCCTGGGCCTTACCACCAGCGGAGACCGGAGTGACCTGGATCCCCGGGTGGCCCGCTTGAGCCAGTCCTTCCGGCGAAAGAAGATCACCTCCAACTGGTCCGTGGTCGACGTCCCGGACTTCACCACCGGAGTGATCCACTCCATCCAGTCCCTTCAAAGCGCCTTCTTCCGCCCGAATACCCTCTTCCTCTCCACGGACTACGACCTGGCCCTCAGGGACCAGTACGACCACATCCTGACGGTGACACGGAAGAATGGGGTTGGAGTGCTCCTCCTGGCCGCCCACCCCAGGGCCCGGATGGGCGTCAACGGGGTCATCAACGTATGGTTCCGGGAGCAGCCCACCTGGGACGTTGAGATGGCCTTCGCACAAAACAACCTCAACCTGAGTCTCCTCATGGCCTACCGCCTCGGACGGTCCTGGAAAGCGGACATCAACCTCGTGATGATGGTGGAGGACTGGGACCAATCCACACAGGCCGAAGCTTTTCTGACGGAGCTGGCGGACCTGGCTCGTCTTCCGAAAAACACCACCCGCCATCTCATCCCCGGCCGGTTTCCCGAGGATGCGGACAAGGCACCCCTTTCCGACCTGGCCATCGTGGGAATGAGGGCCTCCCCGGACTTCGGTCTCATGGAGGAGATCATCCACCGGACCCGGGCCTCGTGTCTCTTTGTGGCGGACTCGGGGCTGGAGAGCGCCCGGGTGTAGGGACCGCGGGACCAGGTGGGGGGATCCCTGCCGGGTTTTTGCTTCGGCTTCGGCGGTGAGCAGGGTCCGTTGCGCGCCCCTGCTTTCAGAGTATCTTCCCTCGGCCTTTTTTTCTCTGGGGATCACCCGTCCCGCCGACGATCACGACATGGAGTGAAGCCATTGTTCCAAGGGACCCAGCTCGTGCCCCGCAAGATGTTCTTCACCAACGGCACGGGCCTGCACCGGGAGAAGCTGACCAGCTTTGAAATGGCTCTCCGGGGCGCCGGGATTGCCCGGTTCAATCTCGTCCGTGTATCCTCCATCTTCCCCCCCCACTGTGAGATCATCTCCAAGGAGGAAGGGTCCCAGCTCCTGGTCCCCGGCCAGGTGGTCTTCTGCGTCCTGAGTGAGGCGGCCACCAACGAGCCCAGCCGGCGGGTGGCCGCATCCATCGGGCTGGCAGTTCCGGCGGACCGAGGGAAGTACGGGTACATCTCCGAGCACCATGCTTTCGGTCAGAGCGAGCGGACCGCAGGGGACTACGCAGAGGACCTGGCGGCCTCCATGCTGGCCACGGTTTTGGGCCTGCCCTTCGATCCGGAGGAAGCCTGGGATGCCCGAAAGAAGGAATGGCATCTCTCGGGGCACGTGGTGAACTCCCAGAATCACACCGCCGTGGCGGAGGCACCCGAGGACGGGGCCTGGATCACCGCCGTGAGCGCGGCGGTATTCTGTGGGTGAACGACCTGACACCCGGGTCACCGGATACACTCATGGTCCCGGAGGGTTTGCCCGGCTATCTTCGCGGCGACCCTCCAGCCCTACGGGGCTCTCCTGCTTCGACCCCTTGGGGCCTTTCCGAAGAAGAGATGGCCGACCTTCGAGTCCTTGAAAAGATCCTTGCATTTGCGGAGGATCGGGCTCCCGACCAGCTCCAGTTCGTCATCGACCTGGCTTGCCAGAACAGCTACTCCTGGAATAAGGCCGGGACCGATGCGGTGGCGGCGTTGGTTCTGGATCGGATTTCCGGGCTGTTTCCGGTCCACCGCATCGTGGAGCATCCTGACGTCGGGGACATGCACATCCTCTCGAATTCCCCGGAAAATGAGGCCATCTATGTCCTGGCTCACATGGATACGGTTTTCCCGCCGGAACACCCCTTTCGGGAGTGCTGGGTAGAGGAAAATCGCCTCCGGGGGCCCGGTACCGGGGACATGAAAGCTGGGGTGGCCACAGCCGTCTATGCCGCCCTGGCCCTTGAAGCGTCGGGGGTCCTGGATCGAGTGCCCCTTTCCCTGGTCTTCACCGGAGACGAGGAAGTGGGCGCGGTGCGCTCCAGAGAGTCCTTTCCCGTCGAGATGGAACGAGCTGCGGCCTGTCTGGTGGTGGAAGGGGCCGGAGCCAACGGGGAGGTGGTGGTCTCTCGAAACGGGAAGATCGGAGCCCGCCTGGACTGCTCCGGCAGGGATGGGCATGTGGGGGCGCCGGTGCTGGACAAGGCCAGTGCCATTCTGGAGCTGGCCCACAAGACCATCGCCCTGGAAGGACTGAACGGGTTCCGGCCGGAGGTCCGCGTAAACGTCGGAAAGGTCGAGGGCGGGCTCGGGCCCGCTACGATCCCGGGAGCCGCTTCGGCCCAACTGGACATCCGGTGGGAGGACCAGGCGATCCGGGACCGGCTGGTGGGGGAGCTGAAGGAGGCGGTGGCCCGGGAGGAGCTTCCTGGGTGCTGGTCGGAGCTCACCATCCTGAACGAGCGGCCGGCCTGGCCGCCCAGTGTCGGTTCCCGACACCTGGCCGAGATGGTCATGGGCGCCGGGACCGAGATGGGCCAGCGGTTTGGGCACGAACACCGCAGGGGGACCTCCGAATCCAACTTTTTCGGTGCGGCTGGGG
>CBDUAX010000370.1:0-5291 GCA_965365235.1 uncultured bacterium | reverse complement strand
ACCGGCGTCGGAGTACCTGGTCCGGGCTGTGGAAGAGGGCGAACTCTCGAGCATCAACCTGGCGGTGGACATCTGCAACGTCGTGTCGTTACACAGCGGTTTTCCCATCGCTCTCCTGGATCTGGATCGCGCCACCCCTCCGTTCCGGGTGGCGCCCGGGCCCGAGGACGGAAGATATGTGTTCAATGCGTCGGGCCAGGAGATGTCCCTGAAGGGCTTGATCTGCCTTTTCGACGGTAGCGGACCGTGCGGGAATCCGGTGAAGGACGCCCAACGCATCAAGACCGACGAAAGTACCACTCGGACCCTCACGGTCATGTGGGGGTTGGCTGGTTTCGAGTCCCGCCGCGACAAGGCCGTGGAATGGTATCGACAGCTCCTGGGGGGGTCCGGTGGGGAGACGTCCCGTGTTCCGGTTGAACTCTCGCCCCCCCCATCCGGGCAAGTCTCAGACGGCTAGCCCCCGGAGGTAGCAGGGTCGGCGGGGAACGACGACCCGCGTGAATCGAAGGGATCCAGTCACATCGGAAGGCGGTATACTGTTGGGCCTGTAGGAAATCCGGTTCCTACGGGACCGGTCCTCCAACACCCAGGATTCCAAACTGAACTGGCGAGCCTTCTTGACCTTCCTCAGTGTCGTCCTGCTCATTATGGGGGCGGTGCACGGGTATCTCTTCAACCGATTGGTCCTGGACACGGCCATCCCGAAACCCTGGAGTCTTGCACTCGGCTTGGGTTTGGCCGGTCTCGTCCTCTCCATCCCCCTGTCATTCATCTTCAGCCGGGTCCTGGACCGAAGCCTAGCCCGCTATTTCGTGGTGCCGATATACGTCTGGCTGGGGTTCGCCTTCCAGGCCTTCTTCCTCCTCCTAACCGTCGATCTGGTGCGGTTGATTGGCGGTTACGTCCTCGCCCTGGCAGGGATGAACCTTCTCTCCGATGATCCCGGGGCTTCCCTCCACGCTTGGCGACTCACAGCCGTCCTGGCGATAGGTACCGTGGTGCTGGTTACCGGCTTCGCCATCTGGTGGGGCCTGACCCGTTTGGCCATTCGGCGCCTCCAGATCCCCCTGGCGAGACTCCCGAAGTCCATGGACGGATTCACCATCCTCCACCTTTCCGATCTCCATCTGGACCTGGTCCATGGTCGGGATTGGTTGGCGAAGGTGGTGGAGAAGGCCAACGCCCTGGAACCGGATCTCATTGCCATCACCGGAGATCTGGCTGAGGGGAGCGTCTCCCAGTTCGGCCACGATGCTGAGCCGATCCGGAGGCTCACCGCCCCCCATGGCGTCTTCTTCGTGACGGGGAACCACGAGTACTTCCACGACCTTTCGGGGTGGCTCGAGTATCTGACCGAAGCCGGGGTCAGGGTCCTACGGAACGAACGGGTCACAATTGGGGACGGGGAGGCAAGCTTCGAGCTTGCAGGCATCGACGACCACGATGGGGCGCGGATTGCCTCCGGCCACGGGCCTGATCTCGAGAAGGCTTTGGCGGGGCGTGACCCCCGTAAGGCGACGGTACTTCTGGCTCACCAACCGAGAATCATGGAAGAGGCCGTCGCCCACGAGGTGGGGCTGGTCTTGAGCGGTCACACCCATGGGGGCCAGATTTGGCCCTTCAGCTATCTCGTTTACCTCCAGCAACCGTATCTTAAGGGGTTGGTCGAGGAAGGGGGCACACGCCTCTACCTCAGCTCGGGCACCGGATTCTGGGGACCACCGATGAGGCTTGGGACGACAGCAGAAATGGCACTTTTGACACTTCGTTCTCTGGGGTGAGCATGCGCGAAGACACCGTCGATCTAAGAAGTGATACCCTTTCTCTTCCAACGGAGGAGATGCTACAGAGTACCCTCACCGCCCCTCTGGGAGACGACTCCCGCGACGGGGATCCAACCGTTCTCGAATTGGAGGCGCTAGCCGCTGAGATGATGGGGAAGGAGGCTGGGTTGTTCATGCCCAGCGGCACGATGTCGAACCTCGTGGCCATGCGGACTCATGTTGAGCCTGGGGCCACAGCCATCGTAGAGCAGAGCGCGCACCTCTACGGCGCGGAGATCGGTGGTATCGCCGCCGGGTGTGGCCTCCTGGTCCTGCCGGTTTCCGGAACCCACGGGGCCATGGATGCGGGAGAGCTGAAAGAGGCCGCTCGCCGGGTGCCCACCCTCTTCCCAACTCCGGGAATCCTCTGTCTCGAGAACACCCACAATGCCGCCGGTGGCACCGTCATTCCGGAGGGCAAGATCCAAGAAGCCGCCGAAATCGCCCGTGACCACGGCCTGAAGGTCCACCTGGATGGAGCTCGCATCTTCAACGCAGCTGTTGCGGCTGGGGTGGACGCTCGGACCTTCACCCAGCATTCGGATACGGTTTCCTTCTGTCTCTCAAAGGGGCTTTCGGCGCCGGTGGGCTCGCTCCTGACTGGGCCAAAAGCCTTCATCGATCGGGCGCGAATGGTCAGGCGAGCGCTAGGAGGAACCCTCCGCCAGGCCGGCGTCATCGCGGCCCAGGGTCTGGTGGCCCTCAGGACCGGGATCCCCGGCCTTGCCGAGGACCACAAGAACGCTCGGGCCTTCGCGGAGGCGGTGGCCGAGGAGGAGGGGCTGGCCGTTGACCTGGAATCGGTTCAATCCAACATCGTAAACCTTGATGTAAGCGGTCTCGGCATCGACGCAGCGACATTCGCGGCCCACCTGGACAACAAAGGCGTGCGGGGCCTTCCCGGCCTGGGGAGTGTGGTACGGTTCGTCACCTACAGGGGCATCACGAGAGAAGACATCGACGCCGCCATTCTCGCAGTCTGCGGGCTCGCCTCCGTCCGGCCATGGGCGATGGCTTCCGTTTGACCGGCTTCCAGGAGGAGGTCCACGGCCTGTGCGCATCAAGGTATTTACCACTGGCGGTTCCCTGGACAAAGGCTATTCAACCCAGGCCAGCGCTTTCGTGGTTTTGGATCCAACGGTGGGAGAGGTCCTGCGGGTCGCAGGCGTGAATTTCGAGTACGAGGTCGAATCCCTTTTCCGGAAGGACAGCCTGGAGATGGGTGAGGCGGACCGGGAGTTGGTTGTTTCCCGGGTCGCACAAGAACCGTGTGACCGGATTCTGATCACCCATGGCACCGACACCATGGTTGAAACGGCCCGGTGCCTGGGTGAGATCCAGGACAAGACCATCGTCCTGACCGGGGCTATGCAACCAGCAACCTTCAAAGACTCCGACGGCCCCTTCAACATCGGCTTTGCCGTAGCCGCCTTACAAACCCTTCCTCCAGGGGTTTACCTCGCCATGAACGGACAGATTTTCGATCCGGAACACGTTCGGAAGGACACGGCCTTGGATCGGTTTGAGGGCACTCGTCCGTCCCGGACCGAGGCAACCGCAGAGGAACAGTCGAAGTAGGCCCCCTGGCATCAGCCCGGGTTCCATCGATTGGGCCGGGGTATCTGGAGGAACCCGGGGCCCCCTCAGATCTTCGCCTTGAAACCATCGCCCCGACTGCAAAGATTGGAGGGTGAGGGGCCCACTCTCCAAACCGCCACCAAGAAAGATCCTGGCCTTCACCCCGAAGTGTGGGAACCTGCCAGGCAAAAAACCCGAACCAGGGGCAGGGGATGAGGAAAACCGCGCGATTGGACCAGATCTTGATCCGGCTGGGCTACACCGATGAGGACCAGATCAAACGGGCACTGGCCCGGCAGCGGGCCCGGGGAGGGCGCTTGGGCACATGTCTGGTGGAGAACCGAGCGCTCACGACCAAACAGCTCCTGGCGGCACTTTCGGAGCAATACCAACTCCCCTCCGTCGTTCCTTCCGCCAAAGACATCCCCCCCGAACTCCTGCGCCGAATTCCTCGGGACCTTGTATTCGACAATCTGATCCTCCCCCTCTCCTGGGATCAGACGCGTGGCTCACTCAGGTTGGCGGTTGGGAGCCCGGATGACGAAGCGGCCATCGCCAAGGTCAAAGAGATTTTCGGGGCTCGAGCCGTGCGCCTGGAGTTGGCCCCCGACTCCCAGCTCCTGGACATTGGCTTCCACCTGTTGGGCTCCCAGGAATCAGAGGAGGGCGCCGACGGTGGGGACCTCCCTGATCTGGTCCACATGGAAAGCGGGGAGGATGAGGTGGGGACGGAGGGGGAGTCGGCTTTTGAAGAGGTGGCCGTTGAGGTTCCAAAGGTCCTTCTCGTGACGGGCCAAGGCTCCCGTAGGCACTCCCTCCCTCCGCTATTCGAGTCTGAGGGGTTTGACCTGACGGTCGCCGAGAATGCCCAGGAGGCCAGCAATGCCCTTGCGGTGTCCGAAGTCAGCCGGGTCCTGGTCTCCGACGAGATGGTGGGAGAGTTCGCCGAATGGATCAAGGAGCGGAGGATCCCCGAGCCGCATGCAGAGGTGGTGGTGTTCCACTCCGTGAGCCGGGCGTTGCTGGAGAATCCTCTTCCCTATGAGACGGTCTTTCGAAGCTTGAAAGCAGCGGTTCAGGCCCTTGCCGATGCTCGGTGTGCGATTCATGGATCCTCCCCCCCATACGGGCTCCTTGCTTCCGACCTGGAGGCCCTGGCCCGACGGCACAACCTGAGGAGAGTCGTTGTTGACGGACTTCAACTCGCCGTCCACCTCCTCCTTCCTGGACCGGCCGGACCGGGGAAAGATCCGGTGGGGAGTTCCCAGCCCTTCGCCTCCTTCGCCTCCTCCCTGGAGCTGGCCACGAGGATCCGTTTTCCCTGGCGGTTGGATCGGGTCTTGGACGGTTGCCACGCCCTCTTCAGCGGCCGGAAAGCGAAAGCCGGAGTAGGGAGCCGGGGAAGAGAAATGCGCCTCGCAGCCCAGCTCCTCGCTCTGGTCTGGTATCGTCACAACCACCTCCCCTCGGACAATGAGAACCCGGACGAGGCGATGCCGGCACTGCGAGCGGCCATCCGAGAAAAAGCCGTCCGCCTGGCTCCCCTGGAAGTCGTGGAATCCTACCTCCGCCTCATCGCCGACCGGGGAGGAGCCCTGGCCGGTGGCACGAACCGACAGGTGTTGCTGGTTGGAGGCGACCGTATCTCCGCAGCCCTTACTCCTCCCCTGAACCGGGTGGGATGTCAGGGCCTGTTCACCAAAGACCCGAATGATGCCCTCACCCTGGTGGAGCGGCAGCCTCCGGGCGCCCTGGTGATCGATCACTCGGCTTTCCCGACTCAGGTGGAGCTCCTCGCCCGTGTGGCAAAGTTGGATAGCACCGCGCTCCTCTTCGTCCTTACGGACTCCACGGATCCCGCTCTGGTCCTGAAGCTCCTGGCCATGG
>CBDUAX010000369.1:0-5291 GCA_965365235.1 uncultured bacterium | reverse complement strand
GGGAGACGGTCCACGAAATAGACGTTGGGGGGCAGGGAGATGATCTCGTAGGTGTCCAGGAGCCAGCAGAGACCGCTTCCCAGGATCGTCCCCACGGTGGCCCCGATCATTCCGATCCAGAGGCCCTGAATGACAAAAACCTGGAGGATTCGCTCGTCGGTCATCCCCATGGACTTGAGAATCCCGATCTCCCGGGTCCGGTCCACCACCACCATGACCAGCGTGCTGACAATGTTGAAGGCGGCCACGACCACGATGAGGAAGAGGATGATCCACATAACCAGTTTTTCCAGCTTCAACGCCGAAAAGAGCTCACGGTTGGTCTGCTCCCACCCCATGGCGTAGTAGGGGTACCCCAGGGTGGAGTCGATGGCGGTTGCGATCCTCGAGGCCTCCCAGGGGGTTGCGGTCCGGACCCCGAATCCGGAGATCTGATCCTCTTCCACCACACCCAGAAGCTCCTGCACGTCCTCCATGCGGGCGTAGAGGTTCTCCATGTCGTAGTCGTAGAGGCCGGTCAAGAAGGTCCCAGTCACCTGGAACTGCCGGATGGTGGGGTAGATTCCCCCGAAGGGATCCTGGTTGTAGTTCTCCAGTGAGATGAGGGTCAGGGTGTCTCCCTCGAAAACCATCATCCGCTCCGCCAGACGTTCTCCCATCAAGATTGGGGGAAACCCCGACTCCGTTTCCCCCAGGTCGAGGTTGCCAGAGCTGATCCTCTCTTCGATCCCCGTGGCCGCTTCCCCCAGATCTCCCACCGAAATGCCATAGAGATCGGCAGCCTGGGCAAAATCGGCGCGATTCAGCCCGACTTTGGTGAGTAGGAAGGGGGTCGCAGTCTCGACCCCCTCCACTGTGAGAAGCGAATCCCGCACCCCCCGCCACTCCCCCATGCGAAGGGAGCCCGAGTACTCCAGGACGATGATGTGAGGGTTGGCCTCGAGGATTTTTTCCTGGAAGTCCTCCTGGGCCCCCGTCATGACCGCGATGACGACGATGAGGGCCGTCACGCCCACGGTGACCCCTCCCAGGGAGATCCAGGTGATGAACGACAGGAAGGCCCCGCCCCTTCTCGGAGCCAGGTACCGGCGGGCGATTTCCCAGGCAAGTTTCATGGCGGGGGTCCCGGGATGGGGGCTTACTCCTCGGTCCGGAGTACGGGGAAGAGAATCACGTCCCGAATGGATGCCTGGTCCGTGAGCAGCATGGTGAGGCGGTCGAGTCCGATCCCCACCCCTCCGGTGGGTGGAAGACCGTACTCCAGGGCTCGGATATAGTCTTCGTCCACCTGTTGCGCCTCGTCGTCTCCCATGGCTCTTAGACCAGCCTGGTCCTCGAATCGTTCCCGCTGATCGAGGGGGTCGTTGAGCTCGGAGAAGGCATTTGCTACTTCCTTCTTTGCCACGAACAGCTCGAAACGCTCGGTAAGGGCAGGATCGTCCCGGTGGACTTTCGCCAAAGGACTGAGCTCTTTGGGGTAGTCGATGATGAAGGTCGGCTGCTGCAGATCGTCTTGAACCAGGGCCTCGAAGAGCTTATCGAGGAGTTTCCCCCTCCCTGCCCCATCCAGATCCGGAATGCGGAGCTTTTCAGCCCGATCCCTGAGCTCGGACTCGGAAAGGGCCATCGGGTCCTCGCCCATGGCCTGGCCCAGGGCATCCAGGAGCCGAACTCGCCTGAAGGGTGGCTCCAGGCAAATCTCCTGACCCTGGAAGATGACGGTCCTGGTCCCCAGAGCCCGGTCGGCAACGTGGACGATCAGTCGCTCCACCAGCTCCATGATGTCGTTGTAGTCCGCAAAAGCCTGGTAGAGCTCCAGCATGGTGAATTCGGGATTGTGGGTCCGATCGATCCCTTCGTTCCGGAAGTCCTTGGCGATTTCGTAGACCCGATCGAACCCGCCGACGATGAGACGCTTCAGGTAAAGCTCGTCGGCGATCCGCAAGTACATGGTCCGGTCCAGGGCGTTGTGCTTGGTCACGAAAGGCCGGGCCGATGCCCCTCCATAGAGAGGCTGGAGGGCCGGGGTCTCTACCTCCAGAAAGCCCTCTCGGTCCAGGAATTCCCGAACCGAGGTAGTGATCCTGGTCCGGGCCCGGAAAACCTCCCGAACATGCGGGTGGACCGCCAGGTCGGCGTAGCGCTGTCGGTAGCGAGACTCCACATCGGTGAAGCCGCTGTGGATGACCGTCTCCCCAGTCTCCGGATCCTCCTCGGTTTTTCCGAACGGAAGGGGTCGGAGAGACTTCGAGAGGAGCTCCCAGGACTCGACACGGACGGTGACTTCACCGGTCCGGGTCCGAAAAAGCGGACCTTCCACACCCAGCCAATCCCCCAGGTCCACCAGTTCCAGGACGTGCCGGAAACGTTCGTCTCCCAGGACGTCCTTTCGGAAGTAGGCCTGGATGCTTCCGGACCCATCTTCCAGGTGGCCGAAGGCACTCTTCCCGTGGCCCCGGAAGCTCTTCAGGCGGCCACCCACCCGGACACCAGGGCCCTGACCAGCATCGTCGAGGGTTCCGGCCTCCTCCTCCCTATGGAAGAGCTCAACGGCGCTTTGCACCTCATGACTCCGGTCGAATCGGTAGGCGAAGGGTAAGATCCCCTTTTCCTTCAGGAGGTCCAGCTTTTCCCGCCGGATCCGCATTACCTGATTGAGATCGTCGCTCATGCCCCTGCCGCCCCTCCAAATTTCTTGAGGAAGGCTTCGATGAAAGGCTCCAGTTTCCCGTCCATGACTCCCGCCACATCGCCAACCTTCAGCTCGGTCCGGTGGTCCGAGACCATGGTATACGGGGCGAAAACGTACGACCGAATCTGATTCCCCCACCCGATGTCGGTCTTGGTGGCCTCCAACGCTTCCTTCTCAGCCTCTTGCTGCCGGAGGGCATGCTCGTAGAGGGCTGCACGAAGCATCTTCATGGCCGTATTGCGGTTCTTGTGCTGGGAACGTTCCTGCTGGCAGGCCACCACAATGCCGGTGGGTTCATGGGTGATCCGGACGGCGGAATCTGTCTTGTTGACGTGCTGGCCCCCTGCACCTGAGGCACGGTAGGTGTCGACCCGCAGGTCGGACTCGTCTATCTCCACCTCGATATCGTCGTCGATGGCTGGATAGATGAAGACCGAAGCGAAGGAGGTGTGACGCCGGGATTGTGAGTCGAAGGGGGAAATCCTGACAAGGCGATGCACACCCTTTTCGGATTTGAGGTACCCGTAAACGTTGTCCCCTTTGATCTCCAACGTTGCGCTTTTGATCCCCGCTTCTTCCGCCGGTTGTAGATCGAGGACGCTTACCGTTGATCCCCTGCGCTCTCCCCACCGTGTGTACATTCGAAGCAGCATCTCGGCCCAGTCTTGGGATTCGAGGCCCCCTGCTCCCGGATTGATGGTCAGGATCGCATCCCGGTGGTCATCGTCGCCCTGCAACATGGTCTGGAGTTCGAGCTCGTCGGCCTGGAGGAGGGCAGCCTCCAGCTCCCCACCCCACTCCTCCTCCATCTCGGGGTCCGGTTCCATTTCAAGGAGCTCACCCATCTCCCTGATTTCGGTGGTGCGGGCAGAGAGAGCGGTCCAGGGTTCCACCCAGCGTTTGAGGGCGTTGGCTTCCTCGATGACAGCCCGGGCTTTCTCCTGGTTATCCCAGAACCCGGGTTCGGCCATGGTCTCCTCCAACTTATGGAGGAGGGCCCCCCGCCTTTCTACGTCAAAGATACCCCCAGAGGTCGGAGACCCGGGCTTCCAACGCGTCGAGCTGCTCTTGCTGCTCACTGGTCATGACGGCCTTCAACTTCGTTTCTGGGAGTTATGCAGAGAAGAGGGGCCGCCACTGCGGACGGCCCCTCCGGAACCCGTGAGAAATATACCCGAGCTGCGGAGGGGTATCAACCAGGGTTTCCTTGGTTTTCCAATGCTTTTCGGGGGCTGGGCGTCTTCTTTGACCCCAACCTCAGAAGATCGGCTGCCCCTTGGCCAGGATCTCGTTCAACGCCTCATTGAAGAAGTTGGTGGAATTGGCGATTTCGTCACCCACCTGGTCCACGTATTCGTTCCACGATTTCTGGATCTCTTCCTCGAACTCCTCCTTCAAGCTCCCCTGGTCCAAGGCCCGCTGATGCCTGTCCGGGTTGTAAAGGATGATGTCCGACACCAGGACCCTGGCTAACCGCTCCGCCTTTTCTTTGGGCTCCCGGCGCCCGAAATGGGGCGATGGAAGGGGCGGGAGTCCGACGGTGGGCGGCTCTTCCGACAAGCCCTCGACCACGGGAGGCGCTTCCTCAACGGAGGGGTCTGCCGCCAAGGTGTCGTCGTGGGGCACAGGAGGTGCCTTGTAGGTTTCCTCGGGCTCTTCGGGTGTGGGAGGCTCGAACGCCGGCTCCATCTCCTCAGCTGTCGGCGGCGCGGGGATCGGCTCTATCGTCGTGGGAGGTTCGATGAACGAGTCGGACACCTCGTCCACGAGGGACTCACCTGCCTCCTCCACGGCCTCAGTCGTCTCTCCGACCAGATCCCCCACGTCCTCCATGGGCTCAGTGGGGACTTCCGGGAGGCTGAAGGCACCCCCGGCTTCCTCTTCGCCTGGGGTCGTGGTCTCGGTGGTTGCATCCTCTTCAGAGCTGAAACCAGAGAAATCGATGGTCCGGATCGGATCCCCGAAGGTCGGGTCGTCTCCCTCCGTCTCCACGGGAGCATCGAAGGCGGGGGAGTCCAATCCGAAGGTGGTCTCGCCGTCCCCGAAGGTGGGGATGCCGTCCCCGAAAGTCCGCTCCTCGGTTACAATGTCCGGCATCTCGAACGGCGTCTCGCCCTCGGGCTCCTGGGCCTCCATGGTCGGCTCAACGCCCGGAGTTCCGGGCTCCTCGGATGCGATGGCCGGAAGTTCGAATGGAGGTTCATCCTCTGCGAAGTCCTGAGGCTCAGCAGCGTCCAACTCAGGGAGAGGTTCCCGATCTTCGATAGCCTCCTCGGGCTCGGAGGCCTCGAGCGGGAGTTCAGTTTCCTGAATGGCTTCTTGGGGCTCCGGGGCCTCCAGAGTGGGGAGTGGCTCCAGATCCTCGACGTCCTCCTCGGCCTCTGCGGCTTCAAATGGCGATTCGGCTTCCCCAAACCCTTCCCGGGTCTCCGGGGCTTCGAGGGTCGGTAGAGGTTCGAGGTCCTCGACGTCCTCCCCTGGCTCCACGGTTTCGAAGGCCGGCTCTGTTTCTTCGAAGGTCTCCTCGGCTCCTGGGGCCTCGAAGGCCGGCTCCGTTTCTTCGAAGGTCTCCTCGGCCTCCGGGGCCTCGAAGACCGGC
>CBDUAX010000368.1:0-5309 GCA_965365235.1 uncultured bacterium | reverse complement strand
CCGCCACGGATCTCGGGAGGTTTCCCGGTTGGGCGGGGTTGGCCTTGTGGTTGGCTTGCACGAAGCCGCAGGAGGGATCGGCCAGAAGGTAGGGCACGGCGCGAGACAAGAAATCCCTCGGAAGGATCTCGTCGGCATCAACCAGGGCGAAGAACGGCTCCTGGACCACCTTTTCCAGAGCATGATTCAGGTTCCCCGCCTTGTAGCCCTTCCGGTTGGGGCGCCTCACCACTGTGACGCGCCCGCCCTGAGAGGCGGCGAAGGCATCTACCTGGGCCCTGCAGGCCGCATCCGTGCTGTCGTCCAGCAGGTAGATGTGGTAGTCGGGGTAATCCTGCCTGACGCAGGACAACACGCTCTCTTCGACGAAATCGTTGTAGGTGGTGTAAAGGATGGCTACCGGTGGAGGAATATCCGGAAGGGGGAGCGCCGGGATTCGTCCGGCATGTCTCTTCTTGTACACCGCCGCTGCCAGCACGACACCGATATTGTAGAAACCGTAGAGCCACGCCAGCTCGATGAAAACGATGAAGAAGCCAAGAGCGGCCCAGGAAACGGGGGATTCTGCCAAGCTCATGAGTGAAGCCAGGCGGGGGGGAAACCCGACCAGCGCAGCCAGCCAGGTCACGCCAATCCCCACGTAGAGGTGCGGGGACGGGTCCCGCACAACCTCGACGGACGGTGTGGTAGCTGCTTGGGTTTGTACGTCTTTTGTGGGATGGGTCGTCGGCCTCCCGGCAGGAGGCGGGATGAGAGTCCGGGTCGTCACGGGTCACCCTCCCAGAAATGCTAGGGTGATGCCGAGGGACACAACCGTAAGGTCTTCCGCATCGGCCAGAGCCTGGTGGCGGAGTGCCAGGGAGAGGCGGTGCCCGCCCCCTACCGGCAGAGAAAGAGTACCGAATCCTTCACGGACCTCGGTGGTTCGGGAGAGGCTGATCCCCGTCTCTCCAAACGCACCGCCTCCGGTAATCTGCCAACCCGAGGGGAAACGGTAGTCACCCGACAAGAGAACCCGGTTTCCCTCCCCACCGGGGAGGCCGTTGTCGGAGAGGAACCCCAGGAGCTCGATGGAGAGCCTCGGGCTCAGGGACACACCGCCTCCGCCATGGGCCACCCACTCGGTCTGGCCGTCTTCACGGTCCCCCAGCCAGGCACCGCCCTTCAGGTAGATGGGGCTGGGCAGGACCACGACCTGCTCGGCCGAGACCATCCTCTGGCCCACCGAATTCAGGTCCCTCCACCCCACCTCCACCTTGGAAAAGTACCTTCCTCCCCAGGCCAGGATGGCCCCTCCGAGGGATGCCGGAACATGGTCCCCAGCCGTCACCAGGGCAGGGTTGTCCAGGCTCAAACCATCGTCCACCAAAGCCCACACGGTCAGGTTGGAAAGGGGTCGCGCCGCCAGCCGCATAGTCCGGATCCCCGTTCCGTTCTCCCCGTTCACCGGGGTCGCACCGGATCCATTGAAGGCGGTGTACCCTCCCCAGATGCTCAGCTCGAGCTTGGCCGGAGAAAAGAAGGAGGCCTCCAGCCCCCGTCGGGCATCATCCCGCCCCGGAGTCATGGAAAGGGCACGACGGAAGGCGCTCCGGGCCGCCCCAGGCTCGCTGGCGGTGAGGTGGGCCTGGCCGAGGCCCACCGCCAGGTCCGCATCCTCCGGGTGGCTCCGAGCCAGTTCGCCGAAGCGTTGGACGGCCTCCCTGGCCCGACCCTGCCAAAGGGCCAACTGAGCCATCGCTTTGGCGACATCGGGCGAGTCCGGAGCAACGGAGTGGGCCCTGTCGAACAACCCGGAGGCCTCGGCGTACCGTCCGTGCCAGGCGTGGTTATACCCCAGTCCCAACAGGGCTGAAAGATTGCTTGGGTCCCGGGCGAGCACCCCGTCGAACTCCACCGCGGCCAACGCATCCTGCTGCGTCCAGGCTAGTACATGAGCCCGGCCGAGGCGTGCGGTCAGATCCTCCTCGTTCCTGACCAGAGCGGAATCGTAGACGCTCAGAGCCTGGTCGAGGCGTCCCGCGTTGATCAGGGCCGAGGCCCGTTCGGCGTAGCTCTCTTGGGCTCCCAATCCATCAAAAACGAAGAGGACTAGGCTGGCCCAAACGGCCAATCGGACCGGTATTCTCGGTGTCATTGTGGAACGCTCCAGTTCTTTCAGGGGTTTTGCGAATCGGATCACGTTCCGAAAAAGCAAGGTGTGGGCCCCGCAATTCTTGAGGGATCAGTATTCCCCAAAAACCTGGTATACATACAGTTACGAGATTTTTTGGGGGGGCCTGTTCCGGGCGAATTCCCCAATCATGATGAAAAAAGAGGCGGAAGCAGGGAGCGCACTGCCCTGTTTTTGTGCAGAATCCGACCGTAGAGCAGGGTCAGAGGGAGAGGGGGGATGGGTCGGTGGCTTCGTGGAAGCGGAGTTGGGGATCGGGACAGCCGGGATCGGAGTCCGGCTCATCCTCGATCCTCTCGAAGAGCCCGTCGACAACGATGACGTGAAAGTGGAAATGAGGGTTCAAAGACGAGCCGAAGCCGTGCAGGAAGCTGGCTTCGCCGGGAAATCCCCGGAGAGTTGAAGTCGAGGGGAAGGCAAGCGCGGGCGAGGAACACGGGCCGTGCCTGTCTCAGCCTACTTGGGAGAACACAATGGTGAGAACGTCAGCCCGTGAGGATCGCCGAATGAGGATACTCCGGGCTGGCGCCGCGGCCCATTTCCTTCTCATCCGCTGGACCTGCAGGCGTCTGGCCGAGGTGAGCGGGGCACTGAGAGCGCCGGACCCGGGAATGGGCCCAGGTCGGGCTAGCGTCGTTGACCCCTCCTGTCTTCTTTCGAAACTCTCCGACATCGGTTGTCCGCGCCCCCCTGCATTTCAAGGGTCCCCAGCAGCGGAAGCCCGTCGAGGATCGTCCTTCCCTCCCATCGTGAGGCCATCCGGCCGACCCCAAACGCAGTGGGGGCCGGTCCGGGAATGGACCGGCCCCCGAAGTCATTGTGGAGTCTCAGGTGCCCGGCGAGAAGGAGATGGCCGGCGTCACGGGTTCTTCTTTCCCTTCCCTCGACCCCTCTTTCCGGGGTTTTCCTTGTATTTGGCCTCCCGCCGGTCCCACACCCGGGCAGTTGAAACGACTACCGCCCGCGGACGGACCACCGGTAGAGCGGGACGGATTCCGCTGTGCCAAGCCCCACCCTGGTGGCCCGTAAGGAAGACCCGGTCGATGTAGCCGTCGCTCCCGTAGTCGTAGAGCTCAGCTACCGGGATGCCTCTGACCGTCACCTCCAGAAGGGTGGTGTACCGGTCAACCCGGAACCACCGGCCTTCCACGGGCCCGGCGATCCGCATATCCCGGGCGTGCCTTTCGATGCGCCGGACGGTCTCCTTCCCCAGGAGATGGCGGAGATCCTGCTTCCTCAAGACGTCACGCCTCCACATGGGCCGTGCGCCGGTCCCCCAAATCCGGACCGGGCCCCAATCGGCGGCCACCCATCCAACCGCAGTCGAGGCGTGGGGACGGACCCGAACGGGAAGATCCCCGATGGCGACGGAGACGCCGAACCCCTCCGTGTGGAACTCCACCCGGGCCGCGGTCTGGGCGGTCACGGGCTCACCGACGGCCACTAGAATCGCCAGAGCCATGCTCACCACGTACCTGTTCATCGTCCACCCCTTTCCTTTCGGGACACTCACCCGCCAGGTCGCCCGTTCCTCCCCCCCGTCTCCCCTTTCTCCCCCTTACCTTACTCGGGCCACCCGACTGCTCTAAGGGCAGCGAGCGTGCCAGACGGGGCCCCGGAGCCCCAAATAAATGTCAAGAAAGCATTTGCGGATGTGAAACGGAAAATGCCTGGCGCTCCGGAGGCCGGGGAAGCCGAGGAATATGTCCTCTGGAGAGGACATACCGGGAGGGCAGGGTGGGGGACCGGGGCCGGGGGGGGATGCCCGATCCTGCCGGGGTTCGAGAACCGAACCGCCGACGGGACCCCGGCGGAGCCGGTACCGAGCCTGTTCCGGATCGCCCGGGGGTGAGGCTGCCGCAGGAAAGGCGCTCCGGGGCCAGGGCCAACAGAAACCCTCGACCCGGGACGAGATTTCCCGGGTTGATGAATTTCTGGCCTCCCACCCCCGTCGGTTCCATATTGGGGGGACTTCTCACAAAAAAGCCCAAAGGCCAGACCGGAACGAGCCCGGCGCCCTCCCGGAAAGGAGACTTCCATGAAGCCACTCCGCCACCCGATCCCATTCCTGTCGCCATCCCTCTTCCTGCTCCCCATCCTGTTCCTCTTCCCCTCCTGCGGAGGAGAACCGGCGGATGATCCCGAGGCCCAGGCGTCCATCGCCCCATCCGACGCGCCTGCAGAGCCCGAGGTACTCTCGGACGTGCCGGAAGCTCAGGCCGCCTACGACGAGTCGCGGGAGATCTGGAGCACCGACGGCTGGGCGTCCCTCGCCAAGCTCAAGGAGGCCATCGAACTGGACCCGGACTTCACGGAGGCGTACGCCTTGTTGGGGATGCGTTACGCCTACGTGCACCAGAATTACGACCGCTCCGACTCCATCGCATCTCAGGCTCTCGGCTTCGCGGAAGCGGCCATGGAGATGGAGGCCGAAAACGCCATGGCCATCAACGCCATGGGGAACTACTTCTACCGGGTGGAGAAGGACTATCCAACGGCCGTAGAGTACTTTTCCCGGGGCGCAGCGCTTTACCCGGACCGAACCGTGTTCGTGCGAATGCAGGCTCACGCGGCACGGCGAGCCGGAGACTGGGACCAGGCTCTCGCCCTCCTTCAGCGGTCAGAGGAGATGGAGCCTTCCCTGGATGCCATCCAGGCCATTGCCGAAAACCACCTGTACAACCGCCGGTGGGACCAGGCCGAGGCGGCCTACCAGGAGCACGCCCAGAGAGCACCGGAAGGTACCTTGGGACCCTCCAACCTGGCTTGGATCGCGTTTGATCGCACCGGTGAGACCGGGGCAGTGCGGGAGTTTCTGGCCAGCCGACCGACCGGGTGGGCCGGGGCTCGATGGAACCTGGAGATGCTGGACCGGAACTACGAAGCCGCCCTGGCCGCGATGGATTACTTCGAGGGCGATGTCCTCAGGGGCCAGTACGGGATCCATCCCAAAGCATACTACCAGGGCGTTGCGCTGAAATGGATGGGCGACGAGACCGCTGCCACGGCCGCCTTCCAGGACGCCCTGGACATCATGGAGGGCATGCTCCCAGCGTTGGAGGATGACTGTCGAGTGCACGCCGGATTGGGCGATATCTATGCCGAGTTGGGCATGCGGGACGAAGCAGTGGCGGCC
>CBDUAX010000367.1:0-5317 GCA_965365235.1 uncultured bacterium | reverse complement strand
AGCAGGGTCCTGGCAAAAGGGCGGCCTGGGTTCGTGTCCGCGTCGGGGCGAGAGGAGGGGGTGGAGGACGTCATGGGACTCTCTTCGTTGGGAGACCAGAATCGGAGGCTGTCCCTGAATTTAGGGCTTCCCCACCGTCCCGTTCAAATCCGACAGAGAGGGTAGCGAAGGACGAACGACTTCGGGGGGTGGTGGAGGACCCACCATTGGCGGGAGGGACCCTGCCCAGGGGGAGGGGGGCGAGCGATCCGGGGTCCCAGAGGGCTGCCGGGCCGGAACCGGCTCCGGCAGCCCTCCGAGGGTGCTGGTTCAGGACTCCGAACTCTCTTCCATCTGCTCCTCGTCCTTCATCCCGTCCGGGGTCTCCTTTGGGGTCGCCCTTCTCATGGCTTCGGCC
This sequence comes from uncultured bacterium, assembly GCA_965365235.1. GTDB lineage: Bacteria > Gemmatimonadota > Gemmatimonadetes > Longimicrobiales > Gaopeijiaceae > CBDUAX01. Next base: position 4,920 of record CBDUAX010000367.1, on the reverse strand, counting down.
AGCTCTTCCCGGGCCCTATCGAGGATGGAAGCCATCTCCTGGATGGTGTCTGGATCGAGCCGCCCTGAGAATGCCCCCTCGAAACAGGTCTGGGCCAGGCGTGAAAACGCCCCGGTGAGGCCTCGGGTATCTTTCCCGAAAAACCCGTTGGCGAAGGCCCCGACCCGTTCAAAGATCCGGTCCACGACATCCACATTCTCTTCCAGGTAGTTTTTCCCTTCCTCGGTGATCTCGTAGATCTTCTTCCCCTCTTCCTCCCTGGATAGGACGAGGCCTTCGTCCTCCAGCATTTGGAGGGTCGGATAGATGGAGCCTGGGCTGGGTTTGTCCCCGCCCCCCGCCTCCTCCTCGAGGGCCTGCATGAGTTCGTAGCCATGCATGGGCTTCTCGGAGATCATCCGAAGTATCGCAAATTTCAAGTCCCCCCGTTCGAAGGGGTTCCATCGAAAACGCCGGCTGCCTTTCCCCTCGGGGCCACACCAGGCTCCGAACCCGAGGTCAGCCCAGAAATCTCTCTCAAACATGCTTTTAGCCCCTCTTTCAGGATAGATTATCCACCAAATTGGTTCTTTCGGGTCGTATTCGTTCGATATATCGCCCGATATACCAGACGATATATCGCCTGAGCTGGGGGCACAAGCTTTTTTTTGCCCTGATTTGAGGCGTTCCAACCTGGCGAACTTTGGGGGCGTCGAACTAGAGAACGAGTTGAATCCTCTCGTCCTTGGAGAACGTAGGGGAGCCAAACAACCCTTCTCTGCCGCTGGAGCCCCATCATGAAAGCCGTAATCGCACTCTCTGGTCTGGCCGGGTTCTTGATCTTCGGCCCTCCTCTCTTTCATTCCCATCGCGCCAAGCACAAACACGTAGTTCATGTGGACACCCACGTCGCGACCCACGTCGCCACCCATGTAGCTCACGACGGCCAGAGCTCATGTAGATACGAGGCGCAAATTACCCTCTCGGCCCCGGTGGACATGGGGGACCTGCTTCGGCTGAATACCGGATCCGGGTTTCTGGAGGTGGTGGGGGTCGATGGACTCGATGAGGTCCGGGCCTCGGCCCGTGCGTGTGCCTCCGAAGAGGAGTTCCTGGAGGACATGCGCCTGACCTCCGACCGAGCCGGCGCCGACCTGATGATCGACACACACTACCCGGACTGGTCTGATCGGGGTGGGTGGGGGAATCGGTATGCGCGTCTCGACGTCACGCTGGAAGTCCCCCGGGGGATGGCGGTGGACCTCGTCGATTCCAGTGGGGAAATCTCGATCGCCAATCTGGGCGACGTGTCCATTGAGGACAGCTCGGGCGAGATCGAAGCCCACAGCATCTCGGGAAGCATGGTCATCGACGACAGCTCCGGTGAGATCCAGATCTGGGACGTGACCGGTGACGTGTCCATCGAGGACGGTTCCGGGGAGATCGAAGTCTCTGGGATCGGAGGATCGGTCACCATCTCCGATGGGTCCGGCGAAATCAATGCGAAAGACGTCCAGGGCACGGTGGAGGTGGTTCGGGACGGTTCCGGAAGCATCGAGGTGGACGGCGTCGGTGGTGACTTCCTGGTTCGGCGCGACGGTAGCGGGGGCATCGAGTACAGGAATGTGACGGGGACGGTGGACGTGCCGAAAAAGCGGCGCTGAGTCGAAGTCTCCTCAGAGAAGGTCAGCCACCTGCCCGTGGCTGAAGGTGAGCGTATCGCCTTCAGCCCCTGGCGGGAACGGGGCGGCTACGGGGAAATTCCCTCTGGCCGCCTTTCTTATTCTTCCTGAGGAGTAGAGCGATGAACCCCATGACCCTCCGGTATCTTTCCCGTAGAGACGTGGAATCCCTGGGGATCTCCATGATGGAGGTCATCGACGCGGTAGAGGGGGCATTCCGGGAGAAGGGTTTAGGGACTGCCGAGATGCCCCCGAAGCCGGGGGTCCACCCACTTCCGGACGCATTCATTCATGCGATGCCGGCGTACCTGGCTGAGGCGCGTGCAGCGGGGTTGAAGTGGGTCTCAGGGTTCCCGAAAAACAGTGAACGGGGTTTGCCCTATATCTCCGGGCTTTTTGTCCTGAACGACGTGGACACCGGGTTACCCACTTCGGTCATGGACTGCACCTGGATTACCGGGATGAGGACGGGAGCCGCCAGTGCTGTGGCCGCCAAGTATCTGGCGCGGCCGGAGTCTTCTTCGGCCGGGATCGTGGCGTGCGGACTGCAGGGGCGAACCAACCTCGAGGCTCTCTCTTGCCTCTTTCCCCTGAAGAAGGCCTGCGCCTTCGACATCGATCCGGAAACGTCCCGGGCCTTCGCCACAGAAATGGGCGAACGCCTGGGACTGGAGATAGCCCCTGTGGCCACCCCGGAGGAGGCGATCCGGGGAATGGACCTGGTCATCACCAGCGGTCCGATCCTGAAGGATCCGACGCCCACCATTCCGGCGGGGTGGTTGGAGCCTGGGAGCTTTGCCTGTCCCCTGGATTTCGACTCCTATTGGACGGGTGAGGCCCTTGCCGAGTCGGACAAGTTCGCCACAGATGACCGATCCCAGCTCGACTACTACCGCACCGTAGGATATTTCAGCCAGACCCCCACTCCCTTCGCCGACCTGGGCGAGATCGTGGCGGGCAAAGCGCCTGGCCGGGAATCCCCGGAGGAGCGGAATGTGAGTATGAACCTGGGGTTGGCTATCGAAGATGTGGCTACCGCGAAGATCATCTTCAGGCGGGCGATGGAAATGGGGGTCGGCCAGGATCTTCCTCTCTGAATTTGGCTCCGGCCGGATCGCTCACTCATCGTGGTGACCTTGCTCCATGAGGGAACCTCCAGTAAATTTAGGCTAGACTAAAACATTCCATTTTTCTGGGACCATGATCGATCCGGTAGCTGCTCTTCTCGTTTTCGGGTTGGCCGCTCTGATATTGGCGGCCGTTTTTTGGCCCGACCGAGGCCTATGGCCTCGGTTCCGGCGTTCTCTGGGCGTTTCGGAACGGGTGCGCTTGGAGGATTCGCTGAAACACCTCTACAAGTGTGAGATCTCCGGGAGGATCGGTTCCGTGGATTCTCTGGCCGGGTCGGTGGGAGTATCTAGAAGCCACGCCTTGGAACTGGTTGGCAAGTTGGAGGAATTGGATCTAGCCCTGGCCTCTGGAGAGGGATTCCATCTGACGGATCAGGGAAGAGGTTATGCTCTCCACATCGTTCGGACCCACCGTCTGTTGGAGCGTTTCCTGGCGGATCGAACGGGGGTGGAGCCGGTGGACTGGCACGCCGAGGCCGAGCGACGGGAGCACTCATTCTCCCCCGAGGATACCGATACCCTTTCGGCCCGGTTGGGACATCCCCTCTACGACCCTCACGGAGATCCCATCCCGACTGCCGAAGGTGAGCTCCCGCCCCTCACCGGCTTGCCCCTCACGGCTCTGGAACCCCAGGAGGTCGCCTCCATCGTACATCTGGGCGATGAGCCGAGAGAGGTGTTCGAGGCCCTTACCTCGGTTGGCCTGAGCCCCCAAATGCTGGTCAGGGTGCTGGAGGCTGGAGCAGGCCGAGTTCGGTTCGAGGCAGGAGGGCAGGAGTTGGCCCTCCCACCTGTTGTGGCCCGCCACATCACGGTGGAACCCCTCCCTGAGGCTGAGCTCTCCCAGGAATCGCACATGACGTTGGCCGAGGTAGGCGAGGGAGAAGAGGTTCGGGTTCTGGGAATCCACCGCTCTTTGCAGGGCCCTCAACGTCGCCGGTTGCTGGACCTGGGACTCGTACCCGGAACGGTGGTGGAGGCTGAGCTCAAGAGCGCTGGAGGGGACCCCATCGCCTTCCGGATAAGGGGAGCCCTCATCGCCCTCCGCCGAGACCAGGCCCAGTGGATCCTGGTGGACCGCGGCGGACCCGTCGCAGCTGAGGCCTGATTGTGCCGACCACGGCTACGCCTTTCCGGGCCAGAAGCGTCCATCGATCCGAGGAGCTGGTTCAGCTCGGACTCCAACCTGACCGGTGGGATTTTCTCGTCGCCCTGGCGGGAAACCCGAATACCGGCAAGAGCACGGTATTCAACGCTCTCACGGGGCTCCGCCAACACACTGGAAACTGGCCAGGGAAAACCGTCGCCCGGGCGGAGGGGGTGTTCGCCCACGAGGGTAAGCGGGTAAAGGTCGTCGATCTCCCCGGAACCTATTCCCTCCAGGCCGGGAGCGTCGATGAAGAGGTCGCCCGTGACTTTGTTCTATTCGGGCGGCCCGACGTGACGGTGGTGGTGGTGGATGCCACCCGCTTGGAACGCAACCTCAACCTGGTGCTGCAGATCCTGGAGATTACGGGTCGGGTGGTGGTTTGCCTCAACCTCATCGACGAGGCGCGGCGGCATGGGATCGATATCGACCACGAGGCCTTATCCCAGCGCCTGGGCATTCCGGTGGTCCCCACGGTGGCTCGGGAAAAGCTCGGTATCCAGGAACTCTTGGAGGCCGTTCGAAAGGTTGCTGAGGGGGAGGTCTCGACCGAGCCCTATCGAATCCACACCATGCCGCCCGATGTGGAGCAGGCGGTGGAGGAACTGAGGCCAACAATCGAGACGGCGTACCCAGGGATCCCCAATTCCCGGTGGGTGGCTCTTCGCCTCTTGAATGCCGATGCCAGCGTGGTCGAAGCCATCCGGGACGGGGATCTGGGCGGATCCGAGGGAGATCCGGACTCCGTTCCCGGATCCGGTGAGGCCTCCCTGGCCGGCGGCAATGATGAGGCTCCTTTTCAGGAAGCCGGGGGTCGGGTGGAGCGTGACGACCGAGGGAGAGAGATCCTGGAGCTGGCCACGTCCCTTCGGTGGACCCTTTCCCCCGAGTTCCACGACCGGTTGATGGAGTCCCTGTATGGTGCCGCGGCAGAGATCGCTGCGGCCTGTACTACTTCAGGGGTGAAAAAGGCGAAGTTCGC